>WQVT01000001.1 GCA_009785715.1 Acidimicrobiaceae bacterium
ATCAAGCTGACCGGCGTCGATCCCTCCTGGGCGGCGGCGCTGGGCACCATCGCCATGCACGAGTCGGGCGGCAACCCATCGGTCGACCAGGGCGGCCTCAGCGGCTACGCGCAGGCGCACGGCGTGATGCAGATGATTCAGGCCACGTTCGCCGCCAACGCGCTGCCCGGCCATACCGACATCTACAACCCGGTCGACAACATCGCGTCGGCGATCGAGTACATCAAGCAGCGGTACGGAAACCCCAACAACACGCCCGGCATCCGCTCCATCAACTCCGGCGGGTCTTACCAGGGCTATGCCACTGGTGGCATAGCCCTCACTCCGCAACTCGCCGCCCTTGCCGAGAACGGCCCTGAAGCCGTGCTGCCCCTGACTGGCGCGCGCGGCGGTGAACTCTCCGATCAGACCGACCTCTTGCAGGAGGCCGTGGACATCCTGAAGCAGATCGCCGCACCGAACCCGAAGGTGCCGTCGAGCTTCAGCGCCCGGATGAGGCACGCATGAGCACTCCCTACGCCCCTGATTGGATCACACCAGCCCAGCCCGGCCTCATCACCAACGGTGCCGGTGGGACCGCCACAGGGACCGCTCAGGGCGCGTTCACGCCACCCCTGACGCTTCGATACGCCTCCCCCGCCGGACAGCAGGACGGGCCGGTCTCCGTCCACTACAGGCTCACTCAGACCACGCTCAAGGGTGCGCCGATCAATCCCACCGTGGTCTACGACTCGGGCTGGGGCCAGCCCGCTGTGCGGCCCACGGGGGCCACCTCACCGCTGCCAACAACGACGCGGCTCACCTCGCGCGGAGCGCTCTGGTCGGAGGCGGTCGGGCGCGTCTACCTCTTCGACTACCAGCGGAACCTGGTCTGGTCGGCTCCCGTGTCGGGCACCTCGGTGGGCTCCTGGCGGGCCGAGAATCCGCCCCCGTCGGGCTGGCTCTTGTGGGGCGATCCCACGCTCGTCTGCGGCCAAATCTTCGCCATGACGCGCAACGGCATCGTCCAGGTGCCGCTCAACGCCGACGGCACGCTCGGCACGTGGATTTACTCCGGCGTCGCGGGCGGGCCTGCGCAGGCCGCACAGGGCGCTCCCACCGTGAACACCATCCAGTCGGCGGCGGGGCTGGTCGGCCTTGACTACGGCCAGGGGCTGGGCGGCGTGATCGTGATCCTTCAGGCGGGAGCCAACTCTTACAGCTACCCGATCGACCCCGGCACGCAGACGGTCAGTGGTCAGATCGCCGGTCCGGCGCTCCCGATCCAGTGGTTCAACGGGGCCGCCGTCTTCGACACCTCGTGGTGGCCGGGCAGCGCCAACGCCGGGACGCAGGTCTATCTGCATGTGATCCCGGGGCGCACCGGAGTTGCGACCGGCGGCGACACGTTCTGGACGACCATGACGGTCCCCTACGATCCCGCGCCGGGGACGCTGGGAGCGTCGTGGAACGCGGGCGCGCCGCTGCCCAACTGGGTGAACAGCTTCGGCTTCGCCGCCACTCCCCAAATGCTGTCCGGAGGCAGGCTCAACGGTCCCGACTACGGCAAAGACCAGGACATGTACCTGTTCTCGGGGCAGGCCACGGCCAACACGGTGCCGGTCACCAGCATCCTCGCCATCTCGGGAGTGCGGTTCCGGAACAGCACCGCCGGAGGCTGGGGCAGCGTGACGCCGGTCAGCGGCTGGACGCCAGCGATCGGGTGCGGGGCCTGCAGTTGGCCGATGTCGGGCGCGAACACCGGGCTCCCGGCCTTCTGCATCGGCCAGTTCGGAGGCACGACCGACGCGCAGGGAAGCTCAGGCGTGCTCGCCGTGCAGACGTTCTTCCCCGGGCAGTTGGCCTCAGCGCCCGCGAACTCCGTCCCGCCGTTCTACTCGCCGGGCACCAACAACCCGATGCCGGTCACCAGCGGGCCAGGCCAGGTGCTGCCCGACGCGCGCCTGCAGGGGGACGGGAGCTACCTCTACACGTTCACGCCGAGCCTGCCATCGCAGAGCACGTGGGGCGGCCCCTATGACGGCGACAGCTACACGCTGCAGGTGGACTTCGCCTGCCAGACGACCGGCGATCCGAGCCCGTCTGCGCTGACCACGATCGACTTCGCCAAGCCGCCGTCGGTGACGAACGTCAAGCCCAGCGGACGCTACCCCGACGGAAGCCCGACGGTCAGCTTTACCTACCAGGCGGGCGCGTTCGGCGGTCCGCTGGAGTCGTGGCGCGCCATCATCACTCTCGGCGACGTCACCTATGCCGACTCGGGGCTGCAGTACGGGGACACGACGTGGACGCCGATGCCCGCCCCCTGCCTCGCGCCCGGCCACAACTACGGGCTCTCGATCACGGTCAACTCGACGGACGACCCGATGACGTCGAGCGACTCCGCCTCCGCCACCTACTTCGGGACCTTCTCGCCGGAGTACGTCGCGCCGGACTCGCCCTTCAACTTCGTGTGCACCCAGGACTTCTCCCGGGGCGCGGTCGCGGCCACCTGGCAGAACCCGGCGAACGTGGTCTTCAACCGCATCTACTACCGGCTGCACTACTCGGAGGACCCGACCTGGTGGCTGCTGCAGGAGGGCATCCACGCCGACCCCAGCGGCACCAACTCAATCACGCTGATCGACCAGTTGGCGCTCCGGCAGTACTACGACTTCGCGGTCACCGGACTCGACGCGGCCCAGACGCGTGAGTCGGGGGTCTCCATCGCCATCGCCAACGGCGACATGGAGGACGAGGGTCCGGCAGACGTCACGCCGGGCGCGCAGAGCGCCTTCAGCGAGAGCTTCGAGCAGAACCCCTACAGCACTGTGCTCTGGCGCAGCCTCGGGACCGACTGTCTGAACACTGCGGACGGCTGGACGATGGTCAGTCCCGGCGTGACGATGGAGTCGAACTCCCTCCGCATCGGTGACGGGCTGAACACGCAGTGGCGCGCCAACCGGGGCGGCAACGGCAGCCCGGGCTGGGCGCAGGCCGGGCACCCGGACTGGGGCGACGGAACATTCTCGGTGCGCCTCACGATCCCCCTTGGCGGCGCGCCGTGCTGGCCCAAGGTGATGGTGCACGTCGCGCCCGGCGGTGCGTCGTGGGTGTCGTTCGAGTGGGTGCCATCGAGCAACTACAACGTGCCCGGCAACAGCGGGCGGCTGCGCATCTTCGTCGCGTCTCCGCAGTTGACGACCACTCCCGTGCCCGACGGTGCCTCCGACATCCCGCAGACGCCGGGCGGGTCCTTCTGGATGGTCTTCACCGTCCAGGATCACAACTACACCGGGCACCTCTACACCGACTCCAACGGGAGCATCGGGACGCTACTCGGCTCGATCTCCGCGAGTGTCTGGCCGACGGCGGTCGGTGCCGGTCAGATCGCGCTCACGTGCCTCAACGGTGAGGTGGTCTATGGCGGCCCGTACGCCAACGTCTGCACCTGGTCCGGACCCGCGCCCAGTAACTGGACGCCGGACATGCCGAGTGGCGTGCTGCCGTCCACGACGCAGCGCACGCTCGACGAGAGCTTCGCCGACACCAGCGGGTGGACGGCTACGTCCTCCTACGGGTGGGCGGGTTCGGTCACCGACACGGCGAACACGGTCACCATCCCGCCAGGCTTCCTCCTCCTGTCGAACGCCAACACCTTCAGGGACGGCATCTTCACGCTCCGCTTCCAGCAAGGCACGGACCCTTTCAGCGGCTGGGTGGTGATCCGGGCCACCTCGATCGCTCCCAACACCTCGGTCATCAACGGCGTGATCGTGGGCTGGAACGGTTACTACAACAACCCCGGCAGGCTGTACATCAACCCGTCGACCGCCGCCAACGGCTGGCAGAACGGCGGGGTCTCGTCGAGCGCGATCACCTGGACGCCTGGTGCCTGGTACTGGATGAAGATCACGGCGCAGGGCGCGAACGTCACCGCGCAGATTTTCAGCGACAACGCGGGGGCGAT
The DNA here is from genome assembly GCA_009785715.1 of Acidimicrobiaceae bacterium. Classification (GTDB taxonomy): domain Bacteria; phylum Actinomycetota; class Acidimicrobiia; order Acidimicrobiales; family Palsa-688; genus WQVT01. Next base: position 3,950 of record WQVT01000001.1, read on the forward strand.
CGGCAGTCTCATCGTCCAGACGAGCGCGTTCATCCCCGACGCCGGGCTTCAGGTCGGGTCGGTCGGAGTCTTCAACGCCTGCCAACTCGGTAACTCGAACTTCGTCATCGGCGGGAACTACGCCAGCATCTGCACCTGGGACGCCTACGACCTCGGGCTGATCACCCCCGCCGGAACGCCCGCCGCCACCGAGAGCGCGTTCACCGACACCTTCGCGAACCTCAACGCCTGGTACCAGGCGAGCACCGCCGCCAACGCCACGCTCGCCTCAAACGTGGTCTCGCTCGTGCCCGGCTCGTGTCTACTCTCGAACGCCGTCTATGACGACGGCATCTGGACCGTCCGCGTGCGCAACGGGGCGAACGCCAGCCTCTGCCCTTGGATGACGGTGCGCGGCTCCAACCCCGGCTCGGCGTGGAACGGTGCTTGGTGGGTGCCCAACAGCATCTCGATCCAGTGGAGCCGAGGCAACACCAACGGCGTCTACGGGATCGCCATGCACAAGTCGATCAACGGCGCGCTCACCCCACTGGCGGAGTCGATCCAGGTCTTCACCGTGACCGCCAACGCCTGGTACTGGGTGCGCGTGGTGATGCAGGGGCCAAACATCACCTTCCAGATGTTCAACGACAACAACGGGGCGATGGGGACACTGATCGGCGAGTGCACCGGGTACGCGGCCGACGCGGTGCTGTCGCGTGGCTCCATCGGCTTCGGCGCGCAGCCGGGCACCGGCATGAACACCTTCCAGATGGGAGGGGCTTTCGCCGACGTCTGCACCTTCGAGACCTTCACCCCTGCCAGCGGCCCCGGCGAGCCCGCCTTCGCCCACTCCGGCTGGTTCGCTCAGGACGGGCAGATGTCGGCGTCGATCTACCAGCCGACCGGTCAGAACCTGACGCTGAGCTATCCGTCGTGGGCGCGCCAGTTCGAGCAGGTGCTGGTGCCGGTGCAGCAGAACTGCGTCTACCAGTTCTCGGCGCAGATCAATAGCTCGGCTCCGCCGAACGCGGGCCTGGTCGTCCAGGAGTACTCCAGCAGCGGCGCGCTGGTTGCGAGCACGACGCTCACGGATCAGGGCGGCGGGCTTGCCTGGCGCGGCGCGTATCCGGTCACCGCCGCCGGGTCGAGCGCAAACTACACGACGACCACCTACGGGACCCTCGTCCGGCAGGCTCCGTCGTTCGCCGCCACCAGCACGGGGTCGATCCAGGAGGGCCAACCGAGCATGGTGCTGGCGCAGGCCGTGCCCGATCAGCAGCAGGCTGGGTACAACTGGTGGCCCATTGCCTGGCAGGGCGGGACCTCCTACCTCTGGGTCGCCGACGCTCCCGGCCCGGCGACTGTCACGCGCGGCGGCCTTCAGCCCACCACGGTGTCGATGAGCGTCCGGTTGATCCCGAACCCGTTGACGGCGTTCATCTCCGTGCGATGCGCCGCCTTCGGCCCCGGGCTGCACTACTGGGACATGCTGGCGATCACGGCGATCCCCAACACCTCGATCGCCTACTTCACCAGCGTCGGCACCGACGCCACCGGCACGCTCGACGCGTGGACGCCCACCCAGGGCGCGGAGAATCCCTACCTCGCGGCGGTCACGAATGATCAGCCCGCCGCTTGGTGGCGGCTGGACGACATAGGGCCGCTGGCGGCGGACTCGACAGCGGGGCGCAGGAGCGCGCTGCTGAGTGCGACCGGCGTGACGCAGGGGGTACTCAGCCCGATTCAGGGCGATGCTCCGGTGGACCGGGCGACTGCTTTCGACGGCACCGGGTCGATCGCGCTGCCCACCGATGTCCCGGTGGGCCAGGTCGCCGGGCAGCCGTGGACGCTGCAGTGCTGGTTCATGGTCGACCCCTCAGCGCCGATGGCGGACGCGCCCCAGATATTCAACAACAGCAGTGGCGGCGAACTGGTTCAACTGGGCTTCAACTCCGCCGGTCAACTCACGGTGCTCTGCCAATCGGGCAACCCGCTGACGATCACGACCCCGAACTTCCGGGACGGCAACTGGCACCACGTCGTGGTCACCAACAGCGGCGACCCCAACAACACGCTCACGATCTCGGTGGACGGAGCGCAGTTGGGGAACCTCGTCGGCGGCGGCGGTCGCCTCTTCTACCCGGGCAGCGATCGCAACCCCCTGCTCGGAGGGCCGGGCATCCCGGGCGCGCCCACGGGCGTCACCGCGACAGGGATGGATGCCGCCGCGCTGGTCTCGTGGACCGCGCCCACGTTGAACGGCGGGTCGCCGATCACCGGCTACCGCATCCAGCGCAGCAGCTACCAGTCGTCGCCTGCGGGGGGAGCGCTCAGCACGTGGGGCTTCGCCGCCTCGGTGAACGGACTTGCCGTAACGATCTCCGTCTGGGGCATGGCGTACCAGCAGGTGCTGACGGCGACATTCGGATCAAGCGGCACCATCACGCTGCCCGCAGCCGATCAGTCAGGGTTCTGCAGTTACACCTACAACTTCGCTGCCGCCGGACAGGCGGTGGTCAACGTGTACGGCGGCTCGTCGGGCACGTACCACACCGCGACCGTGCAGGTCGGCGGCACCGCGCCCGTTGCCTCCGACATTGTCACCGCCGCCGCCACGCCGACTTCGTTCTCTGTCTCGGGCACCGGCTCGGGCATCCCGACCCAATTCCGCGTGCAGGCGGTCAACGCGGTCGGGTCAGGGCCTTGGTCGGCCTGGACGACGGTAGTCACACCGACCACGCCGTCTGCCATCTACACCGTCCCCGGACCGCCGACGATCAACCAGAACGTGACCGTCGGCGTCCAGCAACTCGCCGTCTACTGGACGCCGCCCGCGAATAACGGGGGGACGCCGATCACCGGCTACTACCTGGAGTGGGCGCAGACCAACAGCAACACGTGGTACGGCATTTCGGGCGCGTGGAACGTGGGCAACGTGACCGGCATCTGGGTCGGCCCACTCAGCGAGAGCATCGGGTACGCGTTCCGGGTCTCCGCCGTCAACGCGGTGGGGCGCGGGCCGGTTTCGATCGGCGGCTACGGGCCGTCGCTGGATAGTGCGTTCACCATCACCACCTACCCGGCAGCACCGCCACCCGCGATCCAGACCATCACCGTCGGCGCGTCGACCGCGATGGCGACGGGCATCTGGGGCAGCATGGTCAACCCGCTGCAGGTCTACTTCTCGATCCCGCGCGCGGGCCAGATACACGTCTACGGCAACATCACCGCCCGGCCCGAGTACTGGGCCAACAACACCTACCCGACCGGCACCCGCTATCTGTGGACGAACACCTCCTGGGGGAACTCCGGCAAGTACCTGCTCGGCGGCACCAGTCCGACGTGGTCTACGTACGAGACGGTGAACCGTGACGACTGGTTCAACTGCTCCTACGGCGGCAACTTCCTGGCGCAGTGGGTGGTTGAGGCCGGGGGCGGCAACCAGATTCGAGTGACCGGCGGCTCGCTCTATGTGGTCTTCGTGGGTTAGGAGGAGCAGATGTCCTACTTCCAGGGATCGCTCAGCCAGCTTGCGGTCTATCCGTACGCGCTCACGCCCGCCGAGATTCTGGCGCACTACGCCGCCGCTTACGCCGACGCGATCCCGGTCTACCCCTCGATCGCGAATCACATCGTGACCATGCCCAACGGCACCACGCTCATGGGCGGTCACCCGACGTGGACCGACGGCACCTTCCGGCTGCGCTGGCAGGTTCCCGCGATCGGCAACGGCGCGTTCACGGTGCAGTTCGGGTCCGCCGAGGTAGAGGTCTCGGTCAACGCGGGAGTGCTCACCTCTTCGGTGGGGGTCTCGGGATCGTGGGCGGTGACCGGAAGCGCGCCGGTCACGCCGGGCAACTGGTACTGGGTTTACCTGACCAACCAGGGCACGCTGTCGAGCTACTACATCGTGGCCGACGAGAACGGCGCGCCTGGCCCGACCAAGCTCGTCTCCGGCTCCGGCGTCTTCACCAACCGCCCGCCGCGCCCGATCCTGCTCAGCGTCAGCCAGGGGCCGATCCTCTTCGGCGGCAACTACCCGCAGGTCTGCACCGTGTACCCGGCCGTGCTGCCAGCGGACTGGCTGATGGTCAACGCGCCGGGCTGGAACGTACTGGAGCCCGCCTTCTGCTGGGACACGACGACCGCCCAGTCGGGCAGCCGGTCGCTCTCGATCCAGTCGGGCATCATCGCCGACCCCACGTGGTGGGTGACGCAGTCGCCGGACGAGTGGAACTCGATCCCGGCCACCGCCTCGACACCCTACTCGTTCACCGGCTGGATCAAGACGATGGGCAACGAGACGATGGGTCCGATCTACCAGTCGGAGGTGCTCAGCACGCCGGGCATCCGCGCCTACTACCGGCTCGACGACCATGCCGCCACCGCCATCGCCGACCTCGGCAGCATGGGCGCGAACGGATCGGGCACCGGGGCCATGCTCACCGACCAGGCTGGGCTCATCGCGGCCGACCCCAACAGCGCGTTCCTGCTCCAGGGCGGCATCATCTCCTGGCCGCAGGCTGCGCTGGGCGACTCGTGGTCATGGGAGTGCTGGTTCCAGGCACCGACCACGCTGCCGCTCGGCGGCTTCTACGAGCTACTGCGCTGGGGCAATACGCGGATCGCGCTTGACGAGAACAACCGCCTCGACTTCGGGCCGCTGAAGTCACCGAACTCGGTCGCTGACGGGAACCCGCATCACCTCGTGGTCAGCGTCTCGCCGACCGCCATCTGGATGTACCTCGACGGCGGGCCGATCGGCTACACCGATCTCACACCGACGCCGCTGCCGCTGACGGTGCCGGTCACCTACCCCGAGGTGGTGCAGGACATCCCGGGGCTCGCGCACTACTGGCGACTCGGCGGTGGCGGTCCGTGGCAGGACATCATCGGAGGCATAGCCGCGACCGCCGTCGGAGCCGGGACAGTGACGCCTGTGCCGGGCTTGGTGGGGGACGACGACGGAGCGATCAGGACGACGTCGACCTCCGGTGTCGGAACCGCGTCGCTGCTGCCTGCGTACACGACGTGGTCGTGGGCCTTCCTCTTCAAGATCGCCACCACCGACATGACGATGACGTCCAACTACGTCCTCTACACGGGCGCGTCCGGCGTCATCGGCCCGCGCGTTTACCTGTCGCTCGATGTCGCCACGGGACGCCGGTACCTCTACTTCTACGGCACAAACCTCAGCGGAGTGAGCGCATACACCACGCTCTGGAGCGGCGACAAGGACTACAACGACGGCCAGACACATCACGTTGTGGTCACCTGGGACGGCGTGACGGCAAGCCTCTACAGTGACGGCGTCCTTCGCCAATCGCGCGTCGCTGTGGACCCGAACCAGATGATCATGCCCGCCGGTCGGCTGGTCCGCATGGGCTGCTACACCGCCAGCAGCGGACAGGAATGGGATGGGATCGTGGACGAGGTCTCTTGGTGGGATCGCGCGCTCGATCAGTCGGAGGTCACCGCGCTGTATCAGGCGATCCCCAAGACGCCCGTCGACCGCCTCATCAGCGGCCTGGCGGGCGATGTCGAGCACGACATCACGGTCCAGGCCTTCAACGCGTCAGGCGGCGGTCCGGCCGCGACCGCCAGTACCGCACCGTGGGGCGCGCTCTACGCCACCAGCGTGACCGCCGGGTACGGCATCCCGGGCACAAGCTGGCTGAAGCTCGACGAGGTGGCCTTCTACACCGCCGCACTAACGGCGGATCAGGTCGGCGCGCACTGGGTCGCCGGGTCGTCGAGCGACGCGCTCGGCCCCCAGGGTGCCGGGTGGTACGAGGTATGGGAGTGGGATGCCCTCGGCAACATGGTGGCCCGCCACCTGAGCGCCGGTCCGCCCGCCGATGCGCTGCTCGGCTGGGGACAAGTGACGGTCAACTTCACCACCCAGCCCAACGCCACCTACTTCTCGATCCGCACCGTGCTGGTCGCCACCGGCACGGTCTGGTTCGACAATGTCCTGGTCGCGCCCGACGTCTCCTCTGGCGCGGTGACGAACGTGACCGATGGGGTGCGGGTGATGGGGCCACCGGCCATGTCGGTCTTCCACCTCGCGGGGAACAACGGGGCGGATGTGGTGCCGCTCTTCTTCGGCACCTACAGCCGCTCCCAGGAGGGCGGGCCTCAGGTCACCACCAACATGGACGTGACGCAGATTCCGATCTTCAACCTGGCGCAGCCGATCACCCGCACCGGAGCGATCAAGTGGAGGCAGGTGCAGTTCAACGCCATGTTCCTCGCGCCGGAGGCGATGGCGCAGTACACCGCGCTCCGGAACACGGCCTACGCCAGCAACACCCCGATCTTCTTCCGCGATCAGTCGGGACGACAGGCGCTGGTGCAGCAGTCGCCGCAGGGCCACCAGGTGCAGCACGAGCCCAGCAACTACCGGCGGCGCTACGACCTTCAGAACACATACCTGGAGGTCCCGAACACGGTCTCGCCGTACACGCCATACGCGTACGTGGTGGGCCGCCGGGCGCTGCTCAACGGGTCGCTCCCGGCGCTCGACCTCACAGAAGAAGTATGAGACCGATCCTGGATCGACTCTTCGCGAGGGCGGACTTGGGAGACTGCTGGGAGTGGACCGGATGGACCGAGCACGGATATGGCCGCATCTTGATCGAGGGGAGGTACCGGCGGGTCCATCGCGTGGCTTGGGAGCTTCTCGTCGGGCCGGTCCCCGAGGGAGGGACGCTCGACCACCTTTGTCGGAACCGTCGATGCTTCAACCCAGACCATCTCCGGCTCGTTTCGCCTGGCGAGAATGTGCTCTTCGGGTATGGATTGACAGCCCAAGCGGCTCGCCAGACGCACTGCAAGAGGGGACATCCGCTTTCCGGCACCAATCTCATGGTCAACAGCGAGGGAAGGCGGGTCTGTCGAACCTGCAATAACGCCTACCAGCGGGCCAGACGAAGCATCCGCGCCCGTGCGGCACAGGAGGTGTGAGGTGCAGAAGCCGGGCCGGGCCGCGATCCCGCCGAGCACGCAGGCTTACACCGATCAGCAGGTGCTGGACCGGCTGCTGCGCGCGCCCACCGCCGCCGAGCGGTGGACGTTCGAGTTGATGGACTCGACCGCGCGAGTGATAGGTGATCTCACGCCGTACGTGACATACGGAAACTCGACGCTGCAGATCGACACCACGCGCGACGTGGTGGCGTCGCTCGCGGTGACGCTGCTGGGCAACCCGATCGACGACATGAACAGCCTGATCCGCCCGCGCTATCAGTTGCAGATGCCGGACGGGGGCTGGATCGACTTCATGCTCGGGCTCTACAACGTGCTCCCCGCCGGGCGCACGATCAACCGGGGCCACACGACGACACAGGTCAACTGCGCCGACTCGGGCCAGCTTCTTGCCGACGCCGGAATCCAGTACTCGATGGGCATCGGCAAGGGGCAGAGCTACGTGCAGGCGATCACCTCGGTGGTGGAGACGTACGGCGGCCGGACGCCGATCGAGGTGGAGATACCGGACAGCGGTAAGCGGCTCCCGGCGGCGCTGTCGTGGAACGCGGGTGCCAGCCGCATCTCGATCATCAACGATCTGCTGAACGCGATGAACTACTATGGCGCGTGGTTCGACGAGCGCGGGCACATGCGCTCCGGCCCGATCCCCGACTTCGAGACCGCTCGCCCGAGCGCCCACTTCGACAGCGCCACCGACTCGATCGTGTACCAGACGGTGACGACGACCCCCGACTTCAGCAACGTCTACAACCAGTTCCTGCTCACGTGCGACCACCCGCAGCAGTCGGTGGAGTCGAACGCCACCTCGGCAGGCACCGGATTCTTCGCCTACTACGAGAATCGCAACCCGGCTTCGCCGATCAGCGTCCCGCGCTGGCATCCCAAGCTCAAGCAGTGGTCGGACTCCACCATCTGCGATCAGGCCACCGCCTACGCCGCCTGCCTAACCGCCGCTCAGGTCTGCGAGCGCATCTTCGAGCCGATCACGTTTTCGACGCCTGCCTGGCCGCTGTCGCACTGCAATGACATCTACACGCTGCACATACTGGCCGAGGACGAGCCGGACACCGACTACCGCTACATCGAGACGGGCTGGTCGATGGCGTTGGGCACCGGCCAGCAAACGACGCACACCTTCGAGCGCATAAGCTATGAGGGGGTGGGATGATGGCCGTAAAATGTGTGTGTAATGTCTCGCCCAAGAAGGCGCGGAGTCGTCGTAGACGAGAACGGATGCTGGATGTGGCGGGGAAAGCGCGATCCGCAGGGGTATGCCGTTCTAGGTGTGGGTCGTGATGTGGTGAAGCTCAGCCGCCTGATGTATCAGATGTTCATCGGGCAAATCCCGAAGGGCCTTCACATCGACCATGCCTGCCACAGCGCCGACCCGGACTGCCCTGGAGGCAAGGCATGCCGCCATCGAAACTGCATCAACCCCGCCCACCTCCACGCGGTAACTCCAGTCGAGAACGTTCTAAGGCGCTACGGACGCCCGCGCACCGAGCGGAACACGGTCTGCAAGCGAGGGCATCCCATGACGCCCGAGAACACCTACTACGTGAACCGCCCAGGAGGCGTCGTGCAACGCGGCTGCCTTGCCTGTAGGCGGCTCCGAAACACGGCGCGACTGAACCGACTTCGGGGAGTCGAAGAGGCTGCCCGCAACTTCTTTCCGCCGTATGAGGGGGCGCGATGATCCAGGTCGACGAGGGCCAGTTGGACGGGTACTTGACGACGTGGCTGGAGAACAAGTACCCGCACCTCTTGAACTCGTGGTTCCAGGCCAAGATCGTCACCGTCACCTCCACCTCGCAGCCGTTCACCGTGACGCTGCAGAAGCTCGGGGAGCCGTCCAGCGATGGGGCCGAGTACGTGGTCGCTCCCAGCGGCTACTTCCCGCAGGTCGGCGACGCGGTCGAGTGCTGCTGGCGCGACCGCAACACCGCGTACGTGATGTGGCCGCTGGGCCAAAGCGCGGCCGTGCCCGCCATGGTCATGCTCCAGAACACGCAACTCAACGGAACCACCCGGATACGCATCCCGCCGCAAGGGGTTCTGCCCCAGTCGTTCAACGACTTCCGCATCGTGATCCGGGCGGTCGGCCCCGGCACAGGAACCTTCTCGGACGTCTCGATCATGTTCAATGACGACAACGGAAGCCGCTACGCCCAGGGCTGGATGTACGCCACCTCGGGCAACTCCACGTCCGGCAGCGGAGTCTTCAACCAGGGCGGGCTTCAGCCGATCCTCCAACTGCCCGCCACGACGCAGAACATGTGCCACGGCTTCATCGACATCCCCTACGCGACTGCGCCCCAGGCACGCCTCGGGCGGGTGGCGTTCGGGTACTCCTACCACATCGAAGGCTGGAGCAGTTCCAGCAACCTCTCCGAGTTACATCGCACGGTGTGGTGGTACAGCAACGCCCCGATTCGCACGATCACCCTCCAGAGCCAGGCTCTCACCGGCTCGGTCCGGGCCTACGGCATCACCTGAGCTTTACCTGCGCCGTCTAGGCTGGCTACCCAATGCGGGTGATCTCCGAGCGGTTCCCCGGTGCCCTGCTGGTCGCCATGGTGTTGGTCGTCATGGGCGTTGCGATCCTTGGGCTCGTGCGCATGTACGAGGCACCGCGCGCCCACCTGTACCTCGGCCTGCCGACGATCGCGGTTGGGATGACGGTGTTCGTGCTGGTGTTCTGGGGTCCGACCCAGCCCTATCCCGCGCCACCGCCGATACCGACGCCGACCGCGACGAAGCTGCCGATCGCGGCCACGCCGTTCCGGCCCGGTGCCACGCTGCCGCCCAACCCGGTGGTGCCGCCGAGCACGACGCCGACCCCAAGACCGAGCCCGCACCTGGGACGGAGCATCGGCCCTCGGTGATAGCCTGATCGTGCTCCGGATGGGTTGGTCACGCTCCAGAGCACAAAGAGACCGGCGGCGCTTCGCTCCCGCCGCCGGTCTCGCCCTACCCCTCCGGGCGGGAGTTACCCGGTCTGCTCGATCTCCCTCAGGTCTTCCAGCAGACGCCCCACGCCCTTGACGATGACGCGGGCGCGCCGCCCGTCCTTGGACTTCGCGGCGTCCTTCGTGGCGTTCACCATGCTCTGGCCCGTCGCCAGCATCGTGCTCAGGCGGCTGTCCATGTCGAAGAAGCGGTTGTTGACCCACGCCTGCGGGAGCTTCTGCTCCGAGGTCAGCTTGTACGTCCACGGCCCGCGCCCGCGCTGCGGCGTGCACGGCAGCGCCATGTTCGTGGTCTTCAGATACTGCCGCACCAGCGGCACGGTCTTGGCGAACCGATAGCGCGGCCACCCCAGATTTACCTCGACGTCCTCCCAGTCGAACCCTCCCGGGTTCCCGCGCGCAAACGCAAGAAGATCGTCCAGGTCGCTCATGGTTCCCTACTCCTCTTCCACCACCAAACGCAGGGCCTTCTCAGAGCCCCGGATCACATCGTCGGCAGCGCTGATCAGCTTGCGGAGCGTGTCAACGCGGTCCACCAGCAGTTCGCGCTGCTCCTGCTCGAAGTCGACCCCCTCGGCGAGACGCGTGCCCTCACGGAGGTGCTCGATCGCCTTCAGCAGTTCCCCGTCGACCTTGAAGTACTGGAGCGGCGCGCGGTGCTGCTTCCCCTCCTCTTCCGCTTGCCGCTGAATCCGGTGCCGCTCGGCAGCGTTGGCCTCGTCGTGGTCGGCGAGTTGCTGCCGCATGGTCTGCCGTGCCAGGGGAGCATGCTCGACGATCTGACGGGTGAAGACCGCCTGCCGCTCCGGTGTGCGCTTCTCGAACTCGCTGAAGAGTGCCTGGTCGGACATCATCGGCGGGCTCTGGTCGCGGAGCTTTCCGCCGCGCTGACGCAGGCGCGCGTTCGCATCCTCAAGGGTCCAGGAGGTGGCCTCCAGAGCCGCCTGGTAGGCACGGACTGTGATGCCGGGCATTCGGTTCGCCGCAGTGCTGTCGGCTACCCGGCGGGCGATCTGGAGCCAGCGGAGACTCCGGCCCCGTCGTTCGGCAAGCTCGGGCAGATCAAGCGAACCCGAGCGCGCCTGAGGGCTGCGACGGTCGCCGCCCCAGCCACTGCTCGGTACGTTCGCGGCCAGCCAGTCCGCCAGGTCCCAGGTCGCTTGGCGGGAGTCGATTTCGATGCGGTCTTCGAGACTGTCGTATTCGGCCAGCAGGGCCTCACGGTCCCCGCCCGGCAGTTGCGCTTCCATAGGCGATCCAGCTTAGCAGTTGCGATCGCGGTTGCGCACAAAAGGGCGGGGACCCGGTTGGGCTAGTCCTCTTCGTGCGGTCTGTAGCCGAGGATGTCGGCCGCCAGCGCCTCCGCCTCGGGCGTGTAGCCGCCGAGGTGGTTGGCAGCGGTCTCGACCCCGTCGCGCAGCGTGAACTCGCCGACGTTGTTGCCGAAGTCCTCGTCCGCGTAGCGCACCACCACGTCGAGGTCCGGGTGCTGACGGCTCAGCGCCTCGAAGACCGGCATCGGGGCCGACCACGCGGTCTGGAACCGCACCTCACCCTCACCCTCGGTGATCGTGTAGGCGTTCCACTTCGTGCCCCAGTTGGCGACCTGCCAGTCGTACCAGTTGGGGATGCCCTGCTCGGCGCAGCGCCGTCGGTCGGCCTCGCTCAGGTCGTCGCGGAACATGTTGGCGGGCGGCGGCACGATCTTCTCGAAGTCGATCGGGCTCCCCTCGCTGCGCATGCCCTCGAACGCCTGCGCCACGTGCTCGGCGTTGCCCTGCAGCCGCAGGATGTTGGTGACGTGGTTCGGCATTACGGCCACACCTCGACGCGGTACGGGAGCACGGTCACCGCGCGCGCCTCGCGCAGCGGCAGGAACCACTCGACCCCGCTGGTCAGGTTGGTGAGCCGCCGGTCAGCGCGGGGGAGGTCTCGTGCCATCAGGTGCGAAAGCCCGAAGCTCGTCTCCACCAGCACCTCGGCGTAGCTCGGAAGCTCCGCCAGCATCCGGTTGATGTGGTCGAGGTCCATGGTCCCGGCGCGCCGGGGCGTTTGAGTGTCAGTCATCATCCACCTCACTTGCCTGGTTGGCGCGGTACTCGTCGTACGCCTCCAACTGGCGCTGCTCTTCGTCGGTCGGCTCGTACGGAGCCTGCGCCGGATCGGTGATCGGGTCCCCGGTGGGGGTCCAGCCGTAAATCTTCATGTCCCTATTATCCCCAACTGCGCGCGAAACTAAACAGAGCCGCCCCGGAGGACGGCTCTGCGTTGGCGGGTGATGGTTAGAGGATCAGGTCGGGGCGAGCGGCCAGCGGCTCGTCGTCCGGCCAGCCCCACGCCTCCATGATGTGGTCGTTGTCGGCGGCGGCGTGCCTGCTGTAGCGGAGCTTGGCCTCCTCCGGGATCGTCGCCTCCAGCCGCTCGCAGAGTGCCTTCGAAAGGCTGGGGTCCCACCCCGGGTGCTCGCACGACTGGTAGCCGTAGCAGTGAAAGGTGACCAGGGTCTGGAGGTCGTCCAGCACCGGGGTCTCCCGCCACTCGTAGCGCTCGACGTCGCCGTCGCGGAAGCTCATCGGCCCGGGCCGGGTGCCGTCGACGTCGCTCGGGTAGCGGTAGGCCACTGACTTCAGGTTCTCCCGCCAGAGCATCCGTCCGATCGGGTCCGCCTCCAGCGGCGACACCAACTCGCGGGCGATCAGCGCGGTGACCATGTGGTCGATGTGGCGCTTGCTGACGATCCAGGCTGACATCAGAGCCACCCCCAACGTTCCACTCCGGCTGCGGCGTCCTCGACGTCGCCAGCCTCGTCCTTGATGCTGATCATGCCGCCACTCCAGCCAGATGCTTGCGGTGCTCGCCCTCCATCCGATCCATCACGAGGGCCAGCCGGACGATCGCCGATGCCGTCCCCTCACACACCTCGCCGTTGATCTGCCAGAGCCCCTTGTCGTAGAGCACGACCTCGACCCTGGTCACGAACCCGGCGTCCTTCTTGGTCCGCTGGAAGGTCTCGCCCATCCGGCGCACCGCCGCGTAGCGGCTCTTGAGTTTGGTCATGCCATCTATCCTACCCAGTTGCGTGCGACCTAAACATCGGGCGTTTAACTTGCGGCAGACAGGGTACAATAGGGCCATGACGCAGTTCCACTACTTCGCCGAGTCACTCGGGCAGGGCCGAGCGATCCTGCGGCGCGACGTCGTCCACCACGGACGGCTGGTCGAGTCGCACACGATCGGATCGCCTGCGCCGATCGCCTCCGTGAAGGCGTTCGCGGCTCGGATGTCACCCCCGTCCACCCCCATGAAGGAGCGAACCTCATGAAGTCAGGCAGGAGCCTCGTTGAACTGGCGCAGGAAGTCCAGCGCATCAACGAGCAGAAGCGCGATTTTGTCGCGGACACCCGCGAGATTCACTTGCTGAACGGCAAGGAACTCAACATGACCGGTCAGGGCGAGTTCGGGATCACCCCGCTCGGCCACGATCAGATCGGTGGCGCGCTGGGCATCCCGGCCGCGTTCTACGACCGGATGCAGCACAACCACCCGGACGTGCTCGACCACACGGTCAACGCGCTCTTCGACCGCGAGCCCAAGAAGCGCCTCGTGCGCGTGCTCGACGGGAATGTGCGCGCGTTCCTCTCCGACCGCTACCGGCGGCTGGACAACTTCGACTTGCTGAACGTCGTGTTCCCGATCCTGAAGGAGATGGGCAACGTCGAGTTCAAGTCGATGGACGTCACCGACAACCGGCTGTACCTGAAGGTCGTGACCCCCTGGCTGCAGGGCGGGATCGAGTACAAGAACCCCGGCGGCCACCACCCGGTGAACGACGTGGTGCAGGGCGGGATCGTGATCTCCAACTCGGAGGTCGGTCGCGGCACCCTGCAGGTGCAGACGCTGATCTACCGGCTGGTCTGCTCCAACGGGCTGATCGGCGAGAAGCTGCTCACCAAGCGCCACGTCGGCGGGCGGATCGGCTTCGACGACGATCTCCCGGCAGAACTCTTCAAGGAAGACACGATCAAGGCTGACGACGAGCGGTTCTGGCTGATGATGCGGGACCTGGTGCAGTCGGCGGTCGACGAGACGCGCTTCCAGGAGACGCTCCGGAAGATGAACATGGCGGCAAGCTCGGAGCCGATCCAGGACGTGAGCGCCGGGATCAAGGAACTGGGCAAGCGGTTCGACATGGGCGAGGGCGAGCAGAAGAGTGTGCTCAACTTCCTCGCCGAGGGCGGCGACCTCACCCAGTGGGGCGCGCTCAACGCGATCACCCGGGCGGCGCAGGACGTCGAGTCCTACGACCGGTCGACCGAACTGGAGGAGATCGGCGGCAAGGTGCTGGCGCTCTCTGCCAGCGACTGGGGGATGGTCGCCAAGGCCAGGTAACCCACACCTCTCGCGCCGGGGCGGCCCCTTCGGGGGGTCGCCCTTTTTTCAGGCCCGGATCGGGTTTTAACCGCTGAGAGACTGGCTAGAATAGGAGGACATGGAGGTAAATTGAAATGGCCGTGCTTGAAATGCCTGCAGAAGTCGGCGTCGACGACGCCAGGGAACTGCTCTTCGATCTGGGTGTGACCGGGCCGAACGGCAAGCCGCTATCGCGTGCCACGCTGCGCGCGCTGGCGCTGGCGGGTGCGATCCGGGGCCGCAAGGTCTCGAAGGCGCAGACCTCTGCCTGGCTGTACGACGTTGCCGATCTGCGCCGGTTCTCGAAGGCACCGCGCAACCCGGTGGGCAACCCGTACTGGATCGCCGCCGGGCGCGAGGCTAAGGAGCGAGACGAGCCGATCGCGCTACCGGAGACCGACTAACAGGGGGACCAACCCATGAGTGAAGCCAGAGTGGCTGGGGAAATCCAGCCCTCGAAGCCCCGGCGCAGTCGCGGCGGTGGGGACGGTGGCGACATCGTCCCTATGCCGACGCCGACGCCCGAGTTCCTGATCCTGCGGGCGGTCGAGACCGGAGCCCCGGTCGAATCCGTGGAGCGCCTGTACGCGCTCTGGAAGGACGTCCAGGATCGGGCGGCGGAGACCGCGTTCAACGTCGCCTTCGCCGCCTTCCAGGCAGAGATGCCCGAGGTCAAGAAGAACAAGATCGCCCGGGTCGAGAAGAACGGGAACCTGCTCTACACCTACAAGTACGCGGACCTGGCCGACATGCAGCGGCAGGTGGGTCCGGCGCTCGCCAAGCACGGCTTCAGCTACCGCTTCGAGGCCAAGTACGGGGCCACCATCGACGACCACCGGGTCGCCTGCATCCTGATGCACAAGGATGGGTTCGAGCGCCCGAGCGAGGTCAAGCTCGTGATGGACGAGGGGTTCCGGATGAACGACGTCCAGAAGGGCGGAGCCTCGCTTACCTACGCCAAGCGCTACGCGTTCGGCAACGCGACCGGCGTCACGCCGGATGAGGACACCGACGCCCAGGGAGGCGGTGGGAGCGTCTACGGCGGCGGTGGCGGCGGCAGAGAGGGCGGGTCCGGCCCTTCGCCTGCAGGGCCGTCTGGGGCCGCTCAGGGCCGTCCTGCGGGCCGGGAAGACCTTGGTGCCTGCCCCGACTGCGGGGTCATCGGCTCGCTGCGCGGCAAGCGCAACGGCAACGTGTTCTGCATGTCGGCGGCCGGTGGCTGCGGACACGAGTGGAAGCGTGAAGAGTTCGACGCCAAGCAGGCTGCCGCGCGTGAGCAGGCGGCTGCGATACGTGAGCAGGCGCAGAAGGGCGCAGCCGAGCGCGCCGCCGACGCCTCGCCGGAGCCGGTGATCGTCAAGCTGCCCAAGGGCGAGGACGAGGCGGTCGGTCCGGACGAGAAGTACGATCCGTCGCCGCCCACGCCCGAGGAGCAGCGGATGCACGACGAGTTTGACGAGTACGAGAGGCAGCGGCAGGGTGCCTTCGACTCGCTGCTCAAGGAGGACGGCGAGGGGCGGAGGGGATGAGCGGGCCGGTCTTCGGTGTGCTCATCGTGATCGCGATCGTGATGATCGCGGTCTTCCTGGTTGCGCGATTCGGTCGGTCATGACGGCGATCTCGCCGTCTCAACTGGCTACCCGGTGTAGCCTGCAACTTCGCTACCACCGGATGCGTCTGGCCCATGAGCACGGGGAACACGAAGGGGGCGGTCCCGTCGACTGCCCCCTTTGTTGTGACTGGATGCCGCCGCCGCCCAAGATCGCCACCGAGTTCGGGCACGCGATCCACAAGGGGATCGAGGAATATCTCCGGCTGCACTTCTTCAGCGACTTCGTCGTCGACTCCACCGCCGAGGCGATCGAGGCCGCCTACGGCGTGCTCGAAGAGACCGATGACCGGGGAGTGACCTGGGATGAGCCGCCACGCGTCCGGCGAGACGGTCTCCTCTACCGTGGCGACGAAGCTCGGATGCCGACGCTCGACCGCGCCCAGCAGGTGGCGGCGGAGATGGTCAAGTCGTGGGTCTGGCGGTTCGGCGAGCTACCCGTCCAGGACATCGAGGTTGAGATCGACCTGCCGCTTGGCGAGTACGGGGTACGGGATGGGTTGCTGCGTTGCCGGTTGGACATCACGACACTCGACCAGGGGCTGGTGGACTTGAAGACGAGTCGCGACGACTGGGAGCGTGAGCGCTGGGACGACAAGCTCGACCAGATGATCCTGTACGCGATGGCGTATCGCCACCACTACGGACAGTTGCCGGAGTATGCGGTGTTCCACGTCGCGCCCAAGTCGGGGCTCGGCGGACGGTGGCAGGTGATCGAGGTGGAGGTGGACGAGAACCGTATCGAGCCGGTGGTGGAACGGGTGCTGCGCCCGGCAATCCGGATGGTGGAGGCGGACGCGTTCCTCCCCAATCGAGCGCAGCCGTTCCCGCACTCCGAGAAGTACTGCGACTACTGGGCGCACTGTCCGTTCGGTGCCAAAGCGGGCGAGGCGGCGCACGAGGTCGCGCTGCCGATGCTCCCGATCCTGGGTCAGGAGGCGTTCCTGCAGTGAGGTCGACCGACGAGGTACTCGACGAACTGGAGGTGGGCTACCTCTCCCGCGAGATGCGGGACTTGCTGATCAAGGTGGCGCGCGCCGCGCTGGCGCTGGCGCGCGCCGAGCACTGGGACCTCGTCTACTCCGATGATCGGGAGGATCACGGGCTGTGGGGCGAGGCGGCCGACTTGATGAGGGCGCTCGACGCGCTGAAGGGGAGCCACGGATGACGACCTTCTTCCGATTCCTGGTGATCTCGGGTGACGGTGAGGAGGCACGGATACTGCGGAAGGCACCGTGGCACCGCCGCTCGGATGAGTACGTCTTCAAGGTTCAGATCACGCTGCCGAACCGGCCCGTGATCGAGCCTGGCGTGGTTTCCCTGGTGTCGGAGCCTCCCGCGCTGCCGCCGCACGTGGAGCAGGTCTCGTGAGTGAGGATTTTCTGACCAAGCTCGAACGCATCCACCGCGAGACGCGGGTCACGCGGTCGTCGCCCGAGCTATGGGAGGCTGTGCCGTCTCTGGTGGCGGTCGTAAGGGCCGTGCGGGACAACATCGACATCTGGACTCCCAAGCCCGTCCTGGACGCCCTGGAGGGCGTGGAGGGGCTGTTTGCGATGCCTGGCCCGGAGGGAGAGTGGCGGGTCTGGGACAGCTACCTCTGGGCGGTGGCGCAACTGGGGAGGTCGCCCGGCCGGTTCCACCTCACGCAGGTGCGCCGCAAGCTCATCACCCGGCGCATCCGTGAGTACGGGCTGGAGACGGTGCAGGACGCGGTGCGGGGCTGGCTCTACTCGGACTTTCACGTCGGGGTCAACGCGGAGAAGCGGGCCTGGGGCGTAGAGAACTTCGCGGTGCTGCTGGCGGTCAGCAGCGACGGGCGCGGCAACTTCCGCGACAACGTCGAGCGGTTCTCCCAGATGTGGCACGAGGGTCAGGCTGACGGGCGGCCGTTCGCCTTCCAGGTGGAGCACGTCACGGGCAACGGCGCGCCCGAGTACGTCGAGCACACGTGGTCGCTGGCGGCGGCGCGCGACGCGGAGAAGGAGGACGAGGACGAGTGAGCGACGTCATCGAGATCGAGGAGCGGTTCCTACTCGACCCGCCGGTCAGCGTCACCCTCTACCGCGATCGGGGTCAGTGGTGGTTTCACGTCCCAGCGCTGCGCTGCTCCGGCGGCGGCTGCGACACTCAAGACGAGGCGCGGCGAGCAGCACGGCGAGCGGCAGCGTTCGCGCTGGGGGCGAAGGCGTGAAGGGTACCGACTGGGCGCGGATCGTGGATCGGATCAACGCCAACTGGCCGCGCTCGCGCTGGGAGGTATCGACCGCCGATCTCGGGTGGGACCTGCTCAACCGGTTCACCAGGGTGCAGGTCATGGATGCGGTGATCGTGTTCATCCGCAAGCCGTTCCCTCCGTCGCCGGGCGAGTTGCTGAGCGCGGTCGAGGTCAGTCTCCGGCCGCCGGACGAGACGTTCGAGGAGGTCTGGTTCGCGATCCAGCGGCAGGTGGTGATGGTCGGCCAGTACGCGCAGTGGCTGCCCGGCAACGCCGAGCCGATCCCTGCGTTCGAGATCGCGGCCAAGGCGCTCAGCGACGACGCGATCGACCTCGTGCTGCGGATGGGCGGCTGGGAGCGGCTATGCCTGGGCGGATCACCGGACGGACAGCGACCGATCGACCCCGGCGTCTGGATGGCGGAGGGTGAGCACGCCTGGAAGCGGCTGGAGGCGCAGAAGCAGCAGTTCGTCGATCACTTCCACTCCCCGTCACCGCTGGGCGAAGCGGCGCGGGGCTTCTTCGAGGTCCGCCAGCAGCGGCGGGAACAGTTGGAAGCGCTGCCGTTGCCGGAGGTGGGTGAACATGACTGATCCGCTGGCGGAGATCGAGTTCGAGGGCACGCCGGAGCAGGAGACGGCGCTGCTCGACGTCATGAAGGCGGCCGTGGAGGTGGACGAGATGACGTCTGTAGTGGGTCCCATGGACTCCCGCATCGCCCAGCCGCTCAGACGGCTGCACGCGGCGCTCCACGGGCTCAGGGAGGCGGTACGTGCCGCGCCGCCGCCGTCGTGACCAGCGCCAGGCGGAGTTGTTCCGCGCCGCCGACTACCCGCCGCTGTCAGATGCCCGGCTGCGACGGCTGCAGGCGGAGGGCCGACGGATGGCGTTAGAGGAGACCGAGCGCATCGAGCGAGAGCGACGTGAGAATCCTGATCTGCGGTAGCCGCAAGTGGAGCGACGCGGACGCGATCGCACACGAGTTCGATCTGACGCCGCCGGACGAGGTGGTGACGGGCGACGCGCCGGGCGCGGACGCGCTCGCCTGGGCGGAGGCGCTCAGTCGCGGCGTCACCCGGTTCAGGTTCTTCGCCAACTGGTCGGAGTTCGGGCGAGCGGCCGGACCGATCCGGAACCAGAAGATGCTGGACGAGGGCGTGGACGAGGTGTGGGCGTTCAGCGACGACTTCTACTCGCCGCACTCGGGCACCCGCGACATGTGCAGGCGGGCATACCAGGCGGGCATCCCGGCCACGCTCTTCGAGCACGACGGCGGTCGGTGCTGGGGTCATCTTCTGACGGAGAGCGACTTCCGTGACTGAGCGGCAGCGCCCGTTCTACTGCGGGTCGCAGGTCGCGGACTGGCAGGCACGCAACTGCCTGCGCTGCCAGAAGATGCCGCTCGATGAGGACGGCTACCCGACGCCGGAGACGCCGTGCGACATCGACCGCGAGATTCTGGTCGGGATGTTCGACGACGGGTCGATAGACGGAGACATCGCCCGGCGCATGGGCTGGTCGGGCAACGTCGACGAGTACACCTGGGACTGCCCGGAGCGGGTGCCGCGTGTCTGAGGCACCGCCGTTCGAGCCGGTCTGGGCGGTCGAGGACGGCGTCTGGTATTGGCGCTTCGATGCCTACTACGAGTGGTTCTCCTGGGCCACCTGGCACGGGGCCTACGAGCCGGGCGACTGGAAGCTGATCGGGTTCGCGATTCCCGAGGGCGGACTCTACCTGGACCGGGACGCGCTGATTTGCGTGCCGGTACTGGGTGGGATGTTGAAGCGCATGGACTGGTACTACGAGTTGAAGGCGAAGCTCCAAACGGCGATGACCGAGGCCGAGGCCAGGATCAGGGAGCGAGGATGATGGCGCGCTGCCTCTGGCGGATTGAGTACACCTACCGCAAGGACTTCGCGTCCGGGACGTCGATGCGGCTCAACACGAGCGTGGACGCCTTCGCGTGGAGCCTGGAGGATGCGGTCAAGGTTTTCCACGACTACGTCTCACGCGAGGACCCGGTGCTCATCTCGGTGCGGAAGATCAGCCAGTCGGACGCCATCATCGGGCTCGATCGCGCCGAGCCGGGTGTGCACACGCCGAATCCTCGGCCCGGCAACGCTCGCGAGGCCGCCGATCTGCCATGAACACCGAGCGCATCACCCGACTGGAGGTGATCATCCGCACCCTGGTCTTTCGTCAGCCACACCACTGGGCGAACGCGCTCGCCTGGAGGTACGCTGAGCCGCCCGGGCCAGACTTCGGCAAGGCGCTGCGCATCGACCGGCATCGCCTGCTCTGGCGTCTCAATGACTGGCTGGCTGATCGCTACATCCACCAGTACGTGACGTGGCGTTACCAGCGGAGGACGTCATGAGCGGGGACATCCTGGACCGGCTGGAGTGGCGAATAGCGTTGTCGCGGGCGGAGTTCGACGCCCTGATCGCGGTGGCGCGGGCGGCGCGGGAGTTCTCCCAGGCAACCAGGGGTCGAACACAGCAGGACTGGGAAGCCAGAGACCACCTGACCGAGGCTCTGGACGCGCTCGACGCGCTGGGAGGGGGCGATGGCTGAGGACATCCTGGACCGGCTGGAGCGCGGCCTGGAAGTCGGGCTGGTCTGGACGGGTCCAGAGAAGCGTGCCCTGATCGCCGTGGCGCGAGCGGCGCGCGCGACGTTGGCAGCGAGCGTCGAGGAACGCCCCTCGCATAATGACCGCCCGGTCTGCCGCATCTGCTACGTCGAGACGGCGAGTGACGGGAGCGGGATTCACCACACCTGGCCGTTTGGGACGGACATCGGGGACGACACGCAGTGCCCGATCCCCGCGCTGACAGAGGCCCTGTACGCGCTGGTGGGTGCGTCGTGAGGTACGTCTGCCGCGAGGAAGGTTGCTTCGCCGAGGCCATCCGCCGGACGTCGGAGGGCATCTGCCCGCTCCACGAGCACGCGCTGCGTCGACACGGCCCGGACGCCTACTGCGATCGCATCGGGATCGGCTTCGCCGTCACCAGCGACAACCCTGACCCCGACTTCTACGGCCCCGGCCCGCTGCTCACCTGGAGCACGCTCCCTCTTTTCCCCGGCGCTGGCTACGTCTGGGACGTTGATTCGCCCACGCGCCCCGATTCGCACCTCCTGCCCAAGGCGCTCTGCGCCGAATGCTCCGAACGCCGATGAGACTGCGCAAGGAGAAGCCGAAGCCACCGATGACGATCAGCATCCACTCGTCTCTCGACGGGGTGGAGACCAAGCTCGAAGGCATGCACTCGTTCGTGGAGATGGGGCAGGCGCTCGGGCTGGAGGACGCCGATCTCGATGAGTTCCGCTCCTACGACGAGCGGATGAAGCGGCTGCTGCGTTCGCGCTGGCGCAAGGCGCTTGATCGGGTGGGGGCGGTATGGCGCAGGGTGCTCGTTCGGGTGTACCGGCCGGACGAGTGAGGGCGCGGCGTCGGAAACCACGCCCTCGGCGAGGGGAAGTGTGGTCTTACGGTTGCTGAGGCTGGGGTGGCTGCTGTCCGCCGGGCATGTCGCGCTCGACGTCCTGCTCCACGTCCTGCTCGATCTCTTGCTCGAACCCGCCGCCGCCACCCGGCTGCTGCTGTTCGGTCACGCGTACCTCCTTCCGAGGGAAAGAGCGGCCCGCCCGGGTCGGACCGCTCGCGGGGTGGAGAGTGGCTCCGCCCACGATGGTCTCACGAAGCGGATGATGACGGGGCGAAGAGAGGTGGCCGGGGGGCCTTGCGTGCGCCCCCCGCTTTCGCCGGAACTCCGGGTCTTAGTCGCTCTCGGTGCCTCGTCGCCTCGTTGGCGCTTCGCCGTCCCAGTGGAGTGCTTACCTGCGACTCGTGCCGGACCACCTCGGCGGCCCCGCTGCTATCCCTTCCCCGGGCCGATCCCGGCATCTGCTGCGACTGGGCCGCGCTGGCGACGCCCGAGGTTCCCAACCCCGTCCCGCTCTCCCGGCCGTGGGTGTTGGTCAGGTTTCGCTGGTGGGAACGTCGCTCAGCAGAGCTATTGTACCCAGTCTGCGGCAGGCTAAACTTCGGTCATGCCGACCCGCATTTACAACCGTGGCGTCCCGCTTCTGGATCGGTGGGCCGCTCACGTGATCGCCGAGCCGTCCGGATGCTGGGGCTGGCTTGGCGCGCACACCCCGTACGGCTACGGCCATCTGAATGTCGGCGGCAGCCGGTACGACAGCGCCTACCGAGTGGGCTATCGGCTCTTGATCGGTGAGGTCCCGGAGGGGCTTGAGCTTGATCACCTCTGCCGCAATCCGGGCTGCGTGAATCCGACCCATCTGGAGCCTGTCACCCATCGAGTCAACGTCTTTCGCGGTAGTAACCGGAGGATTCAGGCCGCGATCTCGGGTACCTGCATCAGGGGTCACGGCCCGGACAATTTCGCGTACCGCCCGGATGGCCGCTATCACTACTGCCGAGCCTGTAGACGTCTCTACCGCAAGGACAGGCGGAGATGAGCCCGCTGCCCGGCATGTCCGAGAAGGAATTCATGCGGACGTTGGTCGGCGATCGACGCCGCCCGGGGATGATCCACATGCTCGGTGGCCTATGCACCCATTTCAGACCCGGGTATTCCGCCAAGGGGATGGTGACGCCGATCGAAGGCGATGCCGGGTTCCCGGATACATGTATCGTCACGAAGTCAAATCGGTTGCTCTTCAGGGAATTGAAGGTCGGCCGCAACCGGCTGCGGCCGGAGCAGCAGATGTGGTTGGAGCGGCTGCAGGCGGCGGGAGCCGATGCCAAGGTGTGGACCGATCAAGACCTCGCGAGCGGGCTCATCGAGCGGGAGTTGATGGCTCCGCCGTAGCGTGAAGCACCTGGGCAACTTGCGCCGCGCGCAATGTCCGCCCTAACATGACGGCCAAACGGGCGCACGTGCTCCCGATGTCGGCGAACGAGGGTAGAGGAGCAGGCGCAGTGGCTGCGGAAGCACCGCCGTCCGCACCGGTCAAGGTGCATATCCGGGACTTGACGATCGACCCGGCGATCCAAATCCGGAAGGCCAATCGCGAGCAGGCGATCCTGCGCTACATGGACGCCATCGACGTGCTGCCGCCGGTCGAGGCGATCCGCACGCCTGAGGGCAAGCTGATCCTCTACGACGGCTTCCAGCGCACTGCAGCGCACCAGCGGCTGGGGCTGGACGACATCCGGGTGCTGATCGAGGACGGCACCCGCGAAGAGGCGCTGGAGCGGGCGATCGTCGCCAATCTCCGCCACGGCGAGCCGCTCGATCAGGACGAGCGCGACGAGGCGATACGCCGCCTGCACCAACTCCACCCGCAGGCGGGCTCCCGGCTGATCGCGACCAAGATGATGCACTCGGTGAGCGCCAGCACGGTCGAGCGGTTGCTGGACGCGGACGAGGTCCGGCAGGCGGTGCCGTTCAAGTGGCTCACCCACATCTCGCACGGCGCGCTCGCCGACATCTCGGCCGCACCCAAGGCGAACTGGTCTGCACTGGCTTGCGCTTACGACCAGAACAAATGGACAAGACCGCAGCTACAGCAAGCGGTTAAGGAGGTGGGCGACGAATCGGTGCCTGCCGCCCACCGCCAGGCGCTGCTCGACGGAACCGCCCAACCGGGGGACCATCTCCGGACAGAAAAGGCAGAAGAGGAGAAAACTGAGCAGCCCGCCGCCCCTGGTGCGGTTGGGCAACTCACTGTGGTGAGCGAGCAGGCGGAAGAGGAGCCGGAAGAGGAGCCGGAGGAGGACGAGTACGTCGGTGATGAGCCGGGCTACGACCCGGTCGGCACCGACGTCGGCGAGCGGCTGATCGCGGTCTCGCCGTTCGTGGTCATCCCGGTGCGCATCCCGTCCGGTCGGCCGCGTCAGCGTGGGAACCGGACTTACCAGCGAGAGCGGGTGACGGTGCAGCGCACGATCCCGATCTCGGTCACCGATGAGGTGCTGGACGGTCACGGCAACCCGAACGACATGGAGTCGGCGGGCTGGGCAATGCTCTGCCGGGAGGTGTACCGGCAACTCTGGCGCTCGCGTCCGGCGATCTGGCCGCCGGATGGACCGGGGTGGGGCGAGACGTGAGGACATCGCCGCCGTGAAGCGCTGGGTGCTGGCGGTGGGCGATCGGGTACGGGTTTGGCGGGTGCCGGAGGACGATCCCTGGCTGCGGCCGGTGCTGGGGCGGATGGGGGTGGTCAGGGAGCGCGGGAAGCTCGATGCGCGCGGCTATGTTCGAGCGCCCTGGTACGTGGTGCTGGACATCGAGGGCCGCGAGATCACGTTGCTGGAGTCGGAGTGCGAGCCGGTGGTGGAGGCCAGGGATGACGCTGGAGAAGGACAAGTTCAAGGAGCAGTTCCGCGACGCGGTCATGCACGAGGTGCCGGAGGGGGAGCCGGACTTCCGGATCATCGCCTGGTACGAGCGCGGCGGGATCAACTTCGACCTGCGCACGCAGGACTGCGGAGCGCCGCACCTTCTGACGGCCGCTGAGACGCTGTGGGACGCCGCAGAGCGGCTTAGGAGCGCTCGGGTGTACGACCAGCAGCGTGGGGCCGCCAAAGCCCGTGAGGTGGCTCTGGGCGGCCAGACGCTGCGTGTGGAGGCGGACGACGTGCTGCTGCTGCTGGAGCGGGAGGGGACGCACTGGGTGCTCGACGCCTACTCCTGCGCGACGCCAGCGGCAGAGCACCTCGGTTGGGTGGCGACGGTGTTGCGCGAGATCGTTCGGGAGGAGGCTCGGCAACTGGTCCGGCAGGCTCGCCAGGAGGCGGAGCGGCGCACCATCCAGAACCGGGTTTGAGGGAGCGGCTCCGGGCGTGGGGTAGGGAGGTTTCGCCCGGAGCCAGGGGGGGGAGGTGCGAGAGCGTTGGTCAGGGTACGAGGGGACGGATTAAGGATGTGGTAAGCGAACGTACGCCGGATGACCGGCTCTCGCTGGCTTCAGAGGGGTTCTGCCCGGACTGTGGGCGCGAGATGATGCGCGTGTCTCCGACGGTGTGGCCCGGCGCGACCGGCTACTGCCAGGAGTGCGACACGTTCGTGCGGTTCGAGGGGAGCGCCGCGTTCCCGATCATGGTGTGGTGGGGCGGTGCGGATTGAAAAGCGCCGGGTAGCCGATCTCACGCCTGCCCACTACAACCCGAGGCGCGATCTGCGGCCCGGCGACCCACGTTATGAGCAGATTAAGGATTCGCTCGACCGCTTCAGCCTGGTGCTGCCGCTGGTCTTCAACGAGCGCACGCACCGGCTGGTCTCGGGCCATCAGCGGGTGAAGGTGCTGCTGCAGGAGGGGGTCGAGGAAGCCGAAGTGTCGGTGGTCGACGTTGACGAGCAGGCCGAGATGGCGATGAATCTGGCGCTCAACAACGTCGAGGGTGAGAACGATCCCGATCAGTTGCGCGTGGTCTTGAGCCAGTTGGAGAACTTCCGGGGCACCGGCTTCGAGCCGGAGGACTACGCGGCGATGACCGCCGCCTTCGATGTCGACGATCTGCAGCCGGAGGGCGAGCCGTCGGAGTCGGACTACCGGGCACTGTCACTGCCGTTCATCGTGCAGGGCACGGGTGCCTGCTGCATGGCGGTGGCGGCGGGGCTGCAGTACGGGACGCAGTCGCCGCGCAAGCTGTGTGGAAACGCGGCGCAGCCGAAGCACCGGATCACGTTCGTCGACATCGACCTGCGGCGTTACGACCACGACCGCCACCTCGCCTACTGCGAGGCGGTGTCGCCCAGGTACGCCGCCACCCGCGACGTGATGACGAAGTCGCAGTGCGAGAAGGCGGGCATCCCGTACCACCCGCTGGATCGGGTGCTCAGGTGGGCGGAGGAACTCTCTCTGGTCTGCGAGCACGTGGTGGTGGTGCCCAAGTTCGACTGCCTGCACGAGATACCGAAGGACTACGTGCTCGGGTATTCGGTGGCGACGAGCTACGGGTCGACGCCGATGCCGTTCACCGCCTTTCGAGGTCGGCAGGTGCATCTGCTCGGCGGGTCGCCGCAGAAGCAGTGGGAGTACTTCCGCTCGGCCCCCAAGGACGTGGTCTCGATTGACAGCAACTACATCCTGCGGATGGCGGCGTTCGGTCAGTGGTTCGATCTGGAGACGATGGCGTTCCGGCACATCGACGAGGTGACCGGCAGCCGACACCGGCAACCGGCGATGTCGGCGGCGCTGGCGTTGTCGGCGCTGAACGTGGCGGAGATGTTCGAGCGGGAGCGTCTGGAGGGCCAGGCGGTGGACAACCTGGTGGACCGGATTCTGGAGATGCCGACGCCCTACTCACGGGTGCTGCTGGGCGCGTTGGGGCTCTCCCTGTCGAACATCGCGGGGCTGTTCAACCGGGCACCGATCGAGGATGCGATGAAGTCGTTGCCGTCAAGAGCGAGGGGGACGAAGTGACTGAGGAGGATGCCGTGCTGGTGGCGGCCCATCGCTGGTGGATGAGCAAACGCCCGATCCCATGGTCGGAGGAGGCCCACATCGCCAATCCGGCGGTCAACTGCGCCAGTCCACAGGAGCGCGAACTCGCCGAGTCGATCGCTCGAATCCGGCAGTCGGTGCTGGCACAGGAGCGCGAGTCGTGACCGAGCTACCCGATCTCAGTGGGCTGGTGAGCAAGGAGCAGTTGGACGCCGTCTACACCGAGCGCAACCGGGTGGTGCAGGCGCTGACGAAGGTGTTCCCGGCACATCTCCAGGCGCACGAGGGCGACTGGGATGACGACTGGCGCACGGTGGTCTGCGTCCATCTGCCGACGGGTCAGGTGACGTGGCACGTGAACACGGCGGACGCCGGTCGCTTCTTCCGCCATCTCGGCTACTCGCCGAGTCACTGGGATGGTCACGACACCGAGGAGAAGTACCGGCGGCTGGAGAATCTGGAGCCCAGACAAGCTGAAGGGGCGGCCGATGAACGGCAAGCCCCTTCCGCCGACCCGGGAAGCCCGAGCCCACTTGGCGAGCAGTCTAAGAAGTGGCGTGAGGAGCCGCAGGCAGCGCCGTCTGCGCGCTCACACGATCTCTGGGACATGGCGGTCAACACGTGGCGCGACGGCTGGGAGAACGGCTACCAGTACGCTCTGCGGCCATCCGAGGTCGATCTGGAGGCGTTGTCGTCGCGGTTGCACGACGTGTACCAGAAGGAGGCTCACCGTCGTGGTGACGTGCGGCACGACGACGACTACGCGGCGCTCTCGGACGACACCAAGGAGTGGGATCGGGTGCTGGCGCGGTGGGTGCTGGAGAACTTCGCTCCGCGCTTTCGTCGGGACATCCCGCCTGCCTGAGTACGATCGGTTGGGACGGTCCGGGCTGCCAAGCCACAGGTGATCACGGGCGTCGATGCAATCGCGGCGGGCCGTCCCGCTTTCGGGGGGTTTGATGGAGGAATTGATCCAGACGCTGGCGATCGCGATCGTGGTGGGTTGGCTGGTGTTCTTGGTGGTGATGGTGATCCTGGTGTTCGGGCCGTGGGTTGGTCTTCTACCGTTGGGGTGGATTGCGGGATGACTTCGACTGGGCGGCCTTGTCGCCGATCGGGTGGTGCATCTTCCTGATCGGGGTGATGGCGGTCGTGGTAGTCCTGGTGCATGACTCTGATCCCGAGCGGCGGTGGGCGGTGGAGGGGTTGCTGTGGCTGTCGGTTCGGTTGAGCGAGGCGGCGTCGGCCACGCAAGCAGCCGCCCGAGCTATTGGCAGCAGGTAGCTGCGGGCTGCGCCGGAGACTTCCTGCAGTACCTCGTGTTCGTGATGGGTGTGATGCCTGCCGAGCACCACCTCGTGATCTGCGAGCGGCTGCTGTACGGCACGCCGATGGAGTTGATCCTTGGTCCGCCGGACTCGGGGAAGTGCGTGGCCGGGAGTGACACCATCCCGCTAGCGGATGGGCGTCGGAAGCTGGCGGCTGAATTGGTGGGCACCGACTTCTCGCTGCTGACCGTGACAGAGGCGGGTATCGAGCCGGTTCGGGCGCACGCGGAGTGGAACCGCCTGGAGCCGGTCTACGAGGTGATGACCGACTCCGGTCGCCGCATCCGGCGTAACGCCCAGCACCCGCTCTGGTGCGCGGACACGCAGCGCGACGGATTGCGGGTGCGGCGCACATGGCAGGCGGTTGGGAAGCACGGGTCGGGCCGGATGCTCCTGAAGCGGGAGGGCTGGTGGGCAGTGGCGGACATCCGTCCGGGTGATCTGGTCGCAGTCGCAGCGGAGCTTCCGTATCGCCCCTGGTGCAGCACACTCACCGATGCCGAGGTGGCGTTTCTCGCCTACATGATCGCGGAAGGGACGGTCGGCTCGGGGACACTGCGCCTCACGCAGAAGCCGGGCGCGGTGCTTGACGATATGAGGGAGGTCGCGCGATCGGTGGGCTGCGATCTGCGGCCGGTCTCCGCGATTGACTACACGGTGGCCGGAATCGGAAACCGACAGGGCCAGGCGAAGCGGCGGAATCCGGGCAAGGAACTGCTGCGGGCTCACGGCGTACTGGGCAGGCACTCGCGAGAGAAGCGGGTGCCGGACGCCGTCTGGGGGCTGCCGGACCGGCAGGTGGCGCTGTTCTTGAACCGGCTCTACGCCTGCGACGGATCGGCGCTCGTCAACTGGAAGGTGCGTTGCCCGGTGGGGCTGGTGACTTTCACCTCGGCCTCACGCGGGCTGGTCGAGGATGTTCAGGAGTTACTGCTCCGGTTCGGCGTGTCAAGTCGCATCCGGCATCGGGAGGCGCAGAACGCGTGGACGGTGGACATCCAGCGGGCGGCCGATCTGCTGGCGTTCGCGACCAAGATCGGGGCGCTCGGCAAAGAGGCGCGGATCGACGAGGTCCGGCGGTTCGCCTCGACGCGCCGCAATCTCCAGCGGTGGCGACGGGCCGGGTTGCCGGACGGTCTTCAGTGGGAGCGTGTGCGGTCGGTCACGTACACGGGCGATGAGCGGACGGTGGCGATCGAGGTGCCAGGTCACCAGACGTTCCTGAGCACGTTCTGGGAGCACAACACCACGATCATGGTGGGCTACATCACCTGGACTTTGGGGCGGAATCCGAACTACCGCTGGCTGGTCGCGAGTGAGGGTGCAGTGGGGATCGCGACGGTGACGGTGACGCAGGTGGCGGAGACGATCGCGGCGAACGAGCGTTACCAGATGGTGTTCGGGGCGTTGCGTGATCCCCGAGGTCGGGGTGAGTGGTCGTCGCAGTCGATCAGGTTGCGCACGTATCTCTCGACGCGGGAGGCGGCGCGGCTGCATCAGCCGCCGAGTCCACCGGCACCGCCGTGGCTGCAGTTGCCGGAGAGGAGCAAGCCGCCGATGGCGACGATGATCAGTCCGCGCCGGGGTCGGGATGCGGCGCTGGCGCATCCCAACGTGAAGGCGGTGGGGTGGCGGTCGGGGTACACGGGTGTTCGGTGTGAGGGGATCGTGTGTGACGACCTGGTGTCGGACCGATCGTCGCGTTCGGAGGCGATGACGGACGCGATCCACTCGACGCTGCACCAGAAGCTGTTGGCGCGGTTGACGGGTCAGCAGCAGCGGGTGGTGGTGTTGGGTCAGCGGTGGGCACCGAGGGACCTGTACGGGCGGCTTTTGGAGTCGTCGACGGTGTCGTTCAACAGCAACCCCAACAACGAGGGGTTGGAGGTCTTGGAGGGGGTGGAGGAGGAGCCAGGGCTGGATTGAGGCGGCTCGGCCTGTCGGGAGTGGCCGGGTTGGACGGGGTCGTCGTCCGGGCTGGGTAGGGAAGGCATGTCGGGGACGAGTTGGGCCGGGGTGGGTTGTCGGTGACAGGTGTGGTGCGGACTGTCGCCGGGGGGCGGGGCGGATCGGTATGTCTCGGCAGGATTCGGCATGTCGGGTCGGAACGGTTCGGCCCGCTCGGCTTGTCTGGGATGGTCGGCATTGAATCGGATCGGCATGTCGGACAGGGCTGATCAGGTGCGGGTTGTCGGTGTGACAAGGACGGGTTGGGTCGGGCAAGGTTTGTCGGGTGGAGGGCAAGGCTCGGGATGGCATGTCAGCGAGGCATGGTCAGGCGTGTCGGCCAGGCATGGCTGTGGTTGGGCTCGTCGGGCGCGGCATGGGACGGGACGGTCGCGGCCAGGCATGTCGGTGTGGCTGGGAGCGGTTTGTCGTCGGAATAGGCGTGGCGTGGGATGTCGTGGACGGATAGGCATGGGATGGCCTGGGATGTCGGGGCGGTGAGGTGAGTCGGGGAGTGGCGTGTCCTGGCCTGTCGGGTGGGCATGTCGGGGGGCGAGGCGTTGGCGTGGGATGGACAGTCGGAGTGGCCCGGCAGGTACTGGATAGGTCTTTCGGATCGGCGAGGCATGGGGCGGGAGCAGACCTGGCGCGGCCTGTCGGTCGGGAAGGGGGGGTCGGATTGTCGGTGCGGAACGAACGGGGATGGGCAGGACAGTCTTCGGGACTGGTAGGGCTCGGCTTGTCGGTGGGGAGTGAGGCGTGGTGGGGGTCGGATTGTCGTTCGTCGGGGGGTGGGAAGGTGTGGACCGGAGTGTCGGCACGGGTTGGAGTGGAGCGGCATGTCGGACTGGGCGGGGCAAGGGTTGTCGGGGTGGTCCGGACGGTGGAGGGGTGGCGTGGAGTGTCGGGCGGGAATAGGGACGGGTCGGGTAGTCGGCGTGGAGTGGGCCGCAGAGGGGTGGCCTGTCGGATCGGTGCCGGAACGGGCGGGGTCGGCCTGTCGGAACGGATTGGGGGGGCATGTCGGCACGGTTCGGCGTGATCCGGACTGGGATGTCGGGTGGTGCGGATAGGTGAGGGGTGTCCTAGGCGATCTGCTCGAAGTCGATCAAGTCGAAGGTGCCGGAGCCTTGTGAGCGGTCAGCGCCGAGGCCGCCGTCCTGGAGGTATTCGAGGATGGTGCGGAGGTGGGTTTCTTTGACGATGCCGTCTCTCAGGATGCGGATGTTGAACTGGAGGGGGACGTCGGTGGCGTATTCGACGGCTTTGAGGGAGGTGCGAGGACCCTGCATGGTCATGACCTGGATGGGTCGTTCTGTGAGGTGGAGGATGTCGCCGGGCTGGTGGGTCTCACCGCAGCCGCAGATGATGGGGCAGCCGCCGATTCTGGGGTCGACGAAGACGCGTTCTGCGAGTTTGGAGCGGAAGTTCTTGACATCGAGGACGCCGGAGCGGGAGGCGGTGGAGCCGAGGATGTTCGCGGCCTCTTTGATGGCGGCTTTCATGGCGCGGGACTCGTATTCGGGGGAGCCGTCGGGGGCGCGCCAGAAGATGGTGGTGTGGGTGTCTTCGGGGTTGAACTCCTGTCGGATGGCGAGTTGTTGAGCGGCCTGGTCGGCGGCATCGGCGGGGGCTTTGTTGGAGGCGAGCCAGGCGTCTATCAAGCGTGGGTTGCCGGGGAAGCCGCCGGTCAAGCGGTGGGCGTGGGCGCGGAAGAGGAAGGTGTCGAACATGGTGGGAGGCTACCCTAGCAGGGTGTGAGTCAAACCTGCGGGCTATCGGGAGGGTCCGTGGAAGGAGCGACCTTTGGGGAGTGGGCGGATGGGGAGGCGTTGTGGCTCGCGGCGGCCTTTGTTGTAGGCGGCGAGGAACTGTTCTGCCATGGCCTGGTCGATCCGCTGGTGCTGGAGGAGTGAGAGTTCCTTGGCGGCGGCCATGACGCGGGAGGGTTTCAGGAAGCGGAATTTTTGAGCGACGCCGTTCTGGGCGGCTTCGGGGTAGGCCCCGAGGAATGCGACAAGGCCATCCAGGAACCAGGTGTGACAGCAATCCTGGTCATCTTCCCAGACGTCGTGGATGAGGGAGAAGGCGGTTTCGAGGGTGCCGAGTTCGACGCCGCGCACGAGGGGAGCGGTGGCAGCGATGGCCTTGGTGCGGTGTTTGCGACCGGCGCGGTCCAAGCGGTAGCCGAACTGGGTGAGGATGCGGTGGGCTTCGACGGCGACGGGGTCACCGGCGGTGATGCGGGCCTGGAATTCGGCGAGGGCGACGAACTGCTTGCGGTTCTGGTTCAGGTCCAGGCATAGCTGGGCGGCCTTGGCTTGGGAATCGACATCCCAGTGGACGCGAGCCCAGAGGGCGGTGATGTGGAAATGGCGGGCGTTGATGAGTCGAGTGCCGCCGTCGGCTGCGCAGAAGATGCCGTTCTGGGCTTTGGTGGGGCGGGAGTCGAGGTCGGGGTAGGAGTCGATGTCGTGGGCGAGGTCTGGCCGCCAGGCGTCCCAGAGGGCGTGGTTCTTGCGGGTATTGACGAGCGGGTCGATCTTCAGATTGGCGACGGGCAGGAGTTCGCGGGAGATGCGGTCGTCCATTGGGTCCTAGTTCCAGTGCTGGAGGGGGAGTTGGCGCACGGCGGCGCGGAGGAGCGAGATGCTTTCGGGGTCGAGGCTGTCGAGGAGGCGCTGGCGGTTGCGTTTGAGGAGGCGCTGGCAGGCGCGGAGTTCTCTGGTGCGAGCGGGGTTCGGGGGGTAGTGCTGATCGGCTTCCAGGAAGACATCCACGAGGTGGCGCGAGTAGTGGGCATTACGGACATCCCACTCGGCGAGTGGGTTCAGGGGGATGGCGAAGTCTTCCACCGGGTGGTCGAGCAGCGGCTCGGGGTGGAGATAGGGGTGGCGACGGCTGGCGGGGACGCCGTCACACCGCGCACAGCAGTCGCTCGTTGGCCGCCAGTGGGTTGCGCCGCATTCAGAGCAGCGTTTGGCGGCGGATTTTCGGGCCATGCCCCAAATGCTCGCAGGTTCGAAACGCACCAATTTCGAAAGAAAGTGGCTCAAACGCCGCGCGCGCGCGCGTATTCGGTGGGCGGTGAAAAGTTGCCGTCCGGGGAGGGTAGCGGTAAGGGGTCGGGGAGTGTTAGGGTCCGGGTAGCAACAAAGAGAGCCGCCACCCGCTCGACCATGGGTGGCGACCCTCACGAGTCTTCGTGTTGCTTGCCCAACACGGCGACCGGGCATAAGCGTACAGGAGAGCGGCAACGAAGGGGTAGCGCCCTCTGTCGCAGAGGTGCGCAGGAGAGCCGTCAGAGGGAGACGTTTTTCGCGTCTGCTGGGACCAGAGCAGGTTCAGGCGAACGCGGTGCGGACGGACGGGTGCGAGCGACGACGGCTCGGAAAAAATCGGTCGGGGCAACACTGGGCGGGGGGCTAAGGCGTCTCGTGTAGGCTTCGACGCCCAGACAAACCAAACCGGTCCCGGCC
>WQVT01000002.1 GCA_009785715.1 Acidimicrobiaceae bacterium
CCACGTTCGACGACGGGTGGTGCCGGACAGGCGACGTCTACCGGCGGGACGCCAACGGCTACTTCTACTTTGTCGGGCGCAACAGCGACATGATCAAGGCAGGCGGCATCTGGGTCTCTCCCGCCGAGGTGGAATCCGTGCTACTGGAGCACCCGAGCGTGCTCGAGGCGGCAGTCGTCGGTGGCCGCAACCAGGACGGCTTGGAAACCACGGTCGCGTTCGTCGTGCCCGCCAGTGGCCAGACCGTCGAGCTCGAAGTGCTGACCGAACACTGCCGCCAACGCATGGCCAGCTTCAAACGGCCGCGCCAAATCCACGTCATCGACGCCCTGCCGAAGACGGCGACCGGCAAGATCCAGCGCTTCGAGCTGCGGGCCCGGCTCGAGCCCAACCGAGCCGACGTCCAGACCGCCGGGGCGTGACGACCCCACCTCTCGAGTCGACCATCGAGCTCAGCGGCGGCCCGGTTGAAGTACTGGAATGGCCGGCCCGGGCGGACCGAGCGTCAATCGTCATGCTCCACGAAGGACTCGGATCGGCACGGCTGTGGCGATCCCTACCGGCCGCTCTGGCCGCCCGCACCGGCCGGCGGACGATCACCTGGTCCCGCCACGGATACGGACAGTCCGCACCGGCCCCGCTCCCCCGCCGGCCGTCCTACATGCACGACGAGGCAACTCAGGTTCTGCCTGAGTTCCTGGCGGCCCTCGAGATCGACGAGCCGGTCCTGATCGGCCACAGCGACGGCGCGTCGATCGCACTCATCCACGCCGGTGTCGGCCACCCTGCCGAAAGCATCGTCGCTATCGCGCCGCACGTCTTCGTGGAGGACGTCACCATCGCCGAAATCGAAGAAGCACGCCATCGATTCACAACCTCGGACCTGCCATCCAGGATGGCCAGACATCACGCAGACGCCAACGCCACCTTCCGAGGCTGGAACGACATCTGGCTGTCAACCGAATTCCGTGACTGGTCGATCGAGGACCAGCTGTCCGGCATTCGTTGTCCGGTGCTGCTCATCCAGGCGGCGGACGACCCGTACGGGACCTTCGACCAGCTCGACCGCATCGAAGCTGGCGTCGCCGGTGGGGTGCAGCGTCTGGCCCTCAAAGAGGGCGGGCACTCTCCTCACTTGACGCACGGCGACGAGATCGCCGGCGCCGTCGTCGACTTCCTTGCGTCTCCGCCCCCCTGCTAAGCAAGTATTCCTTGCGCGCCGACGCCCTAAAGGACTGCCACGAGAACGATCACCAGGGCAGGCGCGAGTATGAAAACCGCGACGAGGTAAGTGGCGATGATCCACTTGTGGGCGACCGCGATGTTGGCAAGGTGCTCGGCGCACCAGAGGGGAACCGGCCGCAGGATCGGAATGACGAAGATTATGACAATGGCAAAAACGTTGTAGAGCAGGTGAACAAACGCGGCCTGCAGCCCAATCTTCGCGGTCGCGGTCCCTTCAACTGCGAACGCGGCGAACAGCGCCGTGAAGGTGGTACCTACATTGGCGCCGATGGTCACCGGGTAGATCTGCCCCGGGGTCAGGATGCCAGCTCCGGCGAAGGGAACCAGTACCGACTGGGTAATCGTGGAAGACTGGGTCAAGGTGGTGACAGCGGTGCCCGCGGCCATAGCGATGTAGGAGTTGCGGCCGACTGCCGCGGTCAGGATGGCGCGGGCCCTGCCGACCATCAGCAACTTCAGGAGCTTGCCGAGGTAACGCACCACTGCCAGGATGAGCAACGCGCCGATCACAATGGTGAAGAGCGGGCCCAAGGTGCCGGCGAGGTGAGTTGTCACGTCTCTCACACCGTCGACCACCGGTCTGGTAGCGGCGCTGACAAAGTTGAATCGATTTGGGTCGGGCAGCCACCCGGTGTCGTAGAGGCCGTTGGTTAACGCCCCGCTGGCCCGTTCGAGCGGATGCCACACCAACTCGATGGGGAAAAAGATCGCCAGGGCCAGAAAGTTGTAGAAGTCGTGGATAGTGGAGGCGCCCAGTGCCCTCCGGAATTCGTCACGATCACCGACGAACGTCAAGGCGACCAGGGTGCAGGTCACGGTAGTGCCGATATTTGCGCCGAGGATGATGGGAACGGCGTCGCGCACAGACAATGCGCCCGACCCGACCGCACTGACCGTGATAGCCGTCGTGGTGGTCGATGACTGGATCAAGACGGTGGCAAGGACCCCGACACACAGCCCGACCCAGGCGTCGCCGGCGAAGGCGAACATGGCATGCGCGGCGTCGCCGCCTAGCCCCCTGAAGCCGCGGCTGATGATCCCAACCGCGCAAATCAGCAAGTAAATGAGCCCGACGACCGCGACCCAGCCAAGCGCCCTCGTCCACACCGGGAGATCGACTAACGGCGGTGGTGGCGCAGCATCCGGGACCGCCGTGACGTCCGCGTGGCCTGCCGGGAACTCATCCCGTCTCGGCGCGGCAACTCCTATGCCGAAATTGCTGCCAGATGACTCGAAGTCCCTTGGTGTCCCCATTTCATTCGATACCCCTCGCCCGCTGACATTGAAGGTCCCCAACCAGAGCCGATGGTGGTTCCGCGTTCCTGAACCAGAAATGGGGTGGCCGCCACTGACGGTGACATGCTCGTCCTTGATTGAGTAGCTGTCAAGTAGTGAGGGGGCCGATCGAAGAGGCCGTGTCGGAGGGCGAGAGTGCGTCGGGTGCGAGGGGCCCCTGGGACCGTTGGATAGCGTCAGCTGATGAGAATCCGCAGGGCTTTGGTGTCCAACGAAACCTCTGTGCGACTGAAGGGAGGCCCGAAGTGGGCAACAGCGAAACACCTGAAAAGGAGCCGGTACGAAGAGGGGGGTGGCGGTGACCAACGTCCATTTCGTGGGTAGCGTCGCCCTTGACTCGCCAGAGGAGGTGTTCGCCGCCATCGGCACCGCCCTCGGCCCTCATCTCAAGCGAGTCCCCGACGGAGAACCGGGTGGCCGCCGCCTGTGGATCAGTTGGCAAATCCCCGTCTTGCGGGCCAACCCCTCGCTCTCACCGGTAGGCCAGAACCAGGTCCCGCTCAAGCTCGCCGAAGGAACAGATCCAGCTGAGCTTCACTTTGGCGAATTGGGGTACGCGAGGGAGGCCCGAACCTCCTACCAGGACTTCCTGGCCGCACGTCGGATGGGCCAGCTCCCTGGATCTGTCCGGTTCCAGGTGGCTCTTCCCACGCCCTGGGCCGTGGTGACGCCCTTCTGTGTGCAGCCCGACGCCACCCAGATCTATCCCGCCTACGAAGAGGCCATGCTCAAGGAGATCGACCGAATTAGTAGGGCCATTCCTCATGAAGATCTGGCTATCCAGTGGGACGTCTGCATAGAGATGGTGTCCTGGGATGGGCGGTCGCCGAACAGCCCTCCCTTTGCCGGCATGGACGAGCTGTTCTCGCGGAACTTCGCTCGGCTGGGTGCGGCTGTTCCGGCTGACGTTGAGCTCGGTTTCCACCTCTGTTACGGGGACCTGGACGCTCGCCACTTCGTGGAGCCAACCGACGCCACGAAGATGGTGGAGCTGGCCAACCTCATTCGCAGAGGCGTGAACCGCCACATCACCTGGATGCACCTGCCTGTGCCGATCGACCGGGCCGACGATGCCTTCTATGTCCCTCTGCGAGAGCTCGATCTTGCCCCTGAGACGGAGCTCTATCTGGGGCTGGTGCACGCACAAGACGGTGTCGCCGGCACCCGGAGGCGCATGGAAGTCGCGAAGAAGTACGTCGCTGACTTCGGCATCGCCTCCGAGTGCGGTATCTCCCGTGGCCGCGACGCGAACCTTGCCATGCGCTTCATCGAGACCTACGCCGGAGCCGCTGCCTCCGCCGAGGGAGTCTAGAAAGGCCCCGGCTCAGGCGGAAGCCCGAAGACGTGGCGTCCATAGGCCATCGCGACCGGGTCCCAGAACAGAGCCGTTTGGTGTGAGCCGGCGTGTACGTCCCGATGGAACCGTTGCATCGGGTCGGAGTCGTAAAGTGCGTGCCCGCCGCTCGCATCGAACAAGCGGTTGACGGCGCGGACCGCCAGCATGGCCACGAAGGACATGTCGCGCCGCATCCTCGTTACTTCCCTATCGGTGAACGGGTCGCCGATGGCGCCGCGCTCGACCACCTCGGCGGCGTCGTGACGAAGGACAAGGCGGGCCGCGTCGACTTCTGCAGAGGACTCGGCGACCCGCATCTGCATCCCGGCGGAGTCGGCCCGCCGGCCAGGCGTGGATCCCCCGATGGCCCGCTGAATGAAGTTTTCGACCGCTCCCTGGGCGATCCCGACCAGTGGGGCACTGAGTGTCCAGGGAAGCAAGGCGCCCGTCGGGGCTCGGTAGCTCGGGCGCTTGTGGACCTCCCAGCCCGTCGGCTGATTCGGGCCGAACGGGAAGGGGCCGATCCGGTGGACGGGCACGAAGGCGTCATCAACCACGATGTCGTTGCTGCCGGTGCCACGAAGGCCGGAAGTAAACCAGGTATCGATGACCATGACGTCGGCCTTGGGGACGATCACCATCACCGGCCCATGTGCGCCCATGG
Organism: Acidimicrobiaceae bacterium; assembly: GCA_009785715.1. Lineage (GTDB taxonomy): Bacteria > Actinomycetota > Acidimicrobiia > Acidimicrobiales > Palsa-688 > WQVT01. The sequence continues at coordinate 4,542 of WQVT01000002.1, forward strand.
CTCCGAGCAGCACCCAGGTGGCGGCGTAGCTCCCGCTCGAGAAGTCCCACCGCCCGGACAGCCGGTATCCCCCCTTCGCCGGTTCCAGCGTGCCTGCAGGCGTGAAGGAGCTCGAGGCGAAGGTGCTGGGACCGTCGGCGAAGTACTCCTCTTGTCCTGCGAGCGGCCACTGCCCGACCATCCAGTTGTGGGTAGCCCACACGGAGAAGCACCACGCGGTTGACCCACAGCCGCGGCCCAACTCCATGGCGACGTCGAATGACACGTGGTGGTCGCAGCCGTTTCCGCCGAAGCGCTCCGGCGTGGCGATGTGAAGCAGGCCGGCGTCTCTGATGTCCTCCACGGTCTCGTCCGGGATCCGGCGTTCCTGTTCCGCCCGGTGTGCCCGCTCTTGCAGGACGGGCACCAGCTCTGCCGCCCGACGAACCATCCCCTCGGCCGGCACCCCGGACTCTCCGAGGTTGTCTACCTCGGCCGGCCGGCTCATACCGGGGGAGCCACCCAGAGCCCAGGATCGTTCTCCCGCAGTTCGGCCGGGGGACGGTCGGGCTCACCGGCGTTGCCTGGACGGGCAGGCCCGGAGAGCTGCGGCCCCGGAGCCACCTGCCACACGTCGGCCACGTCGTGCTCCCGAGGCTGCCATTCCTCAGGGACGCGCTCGACCTCGGCGGTGTACTCAGACACGTTGCCGACGGGATCGAAGAAGTAGTAAAAGGCGTTATCGCCGGCGGAATGGCGTCCCGGACCCCACATCGGGGTGGACCGCTTATCCTGCATCACCCGGCCGGCCCCCCGCAGCATGTCGTCGATCGACGAAAGCTCGAAGGCCACGTGGTTCACTGCGGTGACCGGTGACTGGGCCACCGCAAAGCTGTGGTGGACGGCGTTACAGCGCCAGAACGTCATGAACCGTCCACGCAACCAGTCCGACAGGACAAAGCCGAGCTTCTCCCGGTAGAACTCCTCCACCTTCTCCTGGTTGGGGGAGCTCACCACGATGTGGCTGAGACCAACGGGGATTCCCTCGCGCTCCGCCACGGCCCTCGCTGATCGGGGGGCCACGTCGCTCGAGACCTCCACCACCCGTCCATCCGGGTCAAAGAACCGAAATCCGTAGCCGCCTCCCGGCGTATCCAGCTGCGCCGGTTCGTTGACCAGGCGGACTCCGGTCGACGAGAGGTCGGAGGCCAGCTGGTCAACCGTCTCCGTGCTCTCGGCGCCAAACCCGATCAGGTCGAGCCGTCGCCGTTCATCGCTGGAGCGGCGCACCCGGTAGATGTACTGCTCCGGCGAGCCTTCCGCACCGAAGAAGTGGATTCCGTCGTCGCTCGCGACCTCGGTCAGGCCCCACACCCCGCCGTAAAACGACACCGCCTCCTCGAAGTCGGGAACTGCCATTCCGACATAACGCAGGTGGGTCACCCTAGCCACGATCTCTCCTTTCGTCGTCGTCAATATTCGATATCAGGCGCGAGCTGAGCGCCTGGTCCAGCTACAGCTCAGGCCTGTACCTGGCCGCCGTCGATCAGGATGGCCTGGCCCGTGATGGATCTCCCGTGGTCCGAGGCCAGCAGGACGCAGAGAGCTGCCACGTCGGCCGCGTCGATCAGCCGGCCTTGTGGGGTGAGCAGCGCTTCCCTCGCCTGCTCGTAGCTGCGACCGGTCCTCGCCGAGATGTTGTCGATGGTGGCGTCGGTCATAGGGGTGTCGACGTAGTGCGGGCAGAGGCAGTTGAACGTCACCCCGCTCCGGATGTACTCGTTGGCCAGCGCCCGGGTCAGCCCCAGCAGGCCGTGCTTGGCAACCGTGTATGGCACGGCGTAGCGGAGCCCGATTCGGGAGGCCACGGAGCCGATCGAGATGACCGCCCCATCCCTGCGAGCCAACATCCCGGGCAACGCCGCCCGGGTCAGCCAGAACGGCCCGTCGAGGTCCACCGACAGCACGCGCCGCCACGTCTCGGTGTCGGTGTCGGTGAACTTGGCCGACTCGGCGATGCCGGCGTTGTTCACCAGGACGTCGAGGTGGCCGAGCTCGCGCTCGACCGTCTCCACGGCCAGGCGGCACGCCTCCTCGTTCGCGACGTCAAGCGCCAGGGGCAGCGAGCCGGGACCGCATTCCCGAGCAACGTCCTGGACGGAACTGACGGCCCGGGCCGTGACGGCGACGCGGGCCCCCGATTCGGAGAGGGCCACCGCGATCGCCCGACCGATCCCTCTGCTCGCGCCGGTCACCAGCGCGGTCTTTCCTTCGAGTGCTTTCATCATTCGTCCCTTGGTCGATTGAGTTCGGCTCGCAGAAGGTGAACGCAGGCGGCGTGATGTGGTCCTTCCCCACCCCTAGTCCGTCGCCTCCGGGAGGTTGTCGATGATGGCGTCGGTGACGTACGAGGTCGAGTCCGAGCCCCCGATATCCGGTGTCCCGACCCCACTGCGGAGCGTGACCTCGATGGCATCGACGACCCGGCGTGCGTCTGCCCGGCTGCCGAGGAAGTCGAGCATCATCGCCGCGGTCCAGATCTCTCCGATCGGATTGGCGATCTGCTTGCCGGCGATATCGGGCGCCGATCCGTGGACCGGCTCGAACATGGAGGGCAGCGCACGTTCGGGGTTCAGGTTCGCCGCGGGCGCGAGCCCGATGCTGCCCATGATCGCCCCGCCGATGTCCGTCAGGATGTCGGCGTGGAGGTTCGACCCCACCACGACATCCAGCGTGTCCGGATGGGTGATGAAGCGGGCCGCCAACGCGTCGACCAGGGCGAACTCGACCTCGACGTCTGGGTACTCGGTCGAGATCTCCCGCGCCACCTGGTCCCAGAAGGGCATGGTATGGACGATCCCGTTGGACTTCGTGCAAACCGTGAGCCGCCGGGACCGTCCGCGAGCGAGGTCGAAGGCGTACCGCATCACCCGCTCCGTACCTATACGGGAAAAGTAGTCCACCTGGAGCGCCACTTCTGACGGAGTTCCTTCATGGATTCGTCCACCTATGACCGAATACTCACCCTCGCTGTTCTCGCGGACGACCATCATGTCGATACTGCCTGCCTCGCGGTCGCGGAGCGGGGAAACCACCCCGGGGAGGAGCCGGATCGGCCGCAGGTTGATGTACTGCTGGAAGTGCCGGCGGATGGGGATCAAGAGTCCCCAGAGCGAGAGGTGATCGGGGATGTCCGGCGCGCCGATCGCCCCGAGCAGGATCGCGTCAGAGTGAGCGAGGCGATCAAGGCCGTCTTCGGGCATCATGCGCCCGGTGGCCCGGTAGAGATCACACCCCCAGTCCAGGTCCGTGTACACGAACTCGAGCGCTCCGCCGGACGAGGAGACTGCGTCGAGGACGCGGACAGCCTCGGGGACCACCTCCTTGCCGACACCGTCGCCCGGGATGACTGCGATCCTGACCGGCTCCAAACCCTGCGCCTCCTTCTCCGCCGTGTTTGTCAATCCAACAACGCGAGGTCGATGACGTCGGCCATGCGGCAATAGCCGGCGTCGCTCGGGTGCAACCCGTCGCCGCAATCCCATTCCGTCGCCATCTGGGTCGCGGTCTCCGGGTCGCGCAAGGCGGCATCGAAATCAGCCACTCCATCGAAGGCGCCGCCACTTCGGATCCACTCGTTGACCGCCACCCGGTGCCGCTCGCGGGTCGGGTTCCAGGCATTGGCCATATACGTCTCGTTGCCGAACGGGGTCAGCGTCGCTCCGATGATCTTGACGCCGGCGCTGTGCGCCCGTTCGGCCATCTGCTGGAGGCCCGCGATCATCTGCTCAGCGGTGGCCTCCTCCTCGGGCTTCGCCCAGCGGTTGCGCAGGTCGTTCGTGCCGAGCATGACGATGACGTGCGTGGCACCCGGCTGCGCCAGCACGTCGCGGTCGAAGCGCTTGAGGCCGCTGTCGCCGCGAAGATCATGCAGGATGCGGTTGCCGCCCAGCCCGTTGTTCATCACCCCGATCGGCCGGCCGCCTCGCTCGACGAGGCGGCGCGCCAGTTGATCGGGCCACCGGCAATGCGCGTCGATGGTCGAGATGTTGCCGTCGGTCAGTGAGTCGCCGAGCGCGACGACACCACCGGCCCCGTCGGGCGCGAGCACGTCGACCCCGCAGAGAAAGAACCACTGATCGGTCAGGTTGCCCACCGGCATCACGGGCTCGGAGACGTAGTTGCCCGGTGGAGACACATAGTTGGTTTGCCGGGCGTAACGGCCGGTGATCTGAAAATCTGTCAACACCTCGCCGGGCAGATAGATGCTGACGGCGAGGTCGGCCAGCGGCTTCACCTCCAGGTCCACCGGGTCGCTGAAGGCGACGGCGCCGGCGGCGATGCCGATGCCATCCTCGCCGCCGAAGGTCAGTTTGCAGTCCGAGCCGGGCACGATTGCCGGCCCGGCGCCGCGCAACGCCACGCCGGCAGCGCCGATCTGGAGCGGCCGGTTGCCGTGGGCGTTCGAGATCCGCACCCTGAGCCGCTCGCCACCGATGCTCACGCGCGGGGTGAGGCGGATCGTGTGGTTGTTGAAGCCGGCGAAGCCTTCTGCGGGGGCGGGAGCCGCCGCCCAGGTCCCCACCCAGTCAAGCCCGTTCGGCATGACCCTCCTCCCCTCCCGTCTCTGAACATGGTGCCGTGGGAAAGAGCCCCTTGCAATATCTGGTGCCTCCGAGGCACCTGGGGTCCCGGAAAGGGCCCCCCGACCCGGGCTGCAGCGGCGGCTCGGTGCTAGCGTCCGCAGAACATCGCTGGGCGAGTGGGGGGGAAGATGCCTTGACCTCGATCAGGCTCATCGTCGACGGCCGGCAAGTCGCAGACGAGGTGGAACCGCGGACGCTGCTGGTGCAGTACCTGCGGGAGCAACTCGGCAAAACCGGGACCGTCATCGGCTGTGACACCAGCAATTGCGGGGCGTGCACGGTCCATTTGAATGGCAGGTCGGTCAAGTCCTGCAACGTCCTTGCGGTGCAGGCCGACGGCGGCGAGGTGACGACGATCCAGGGCCTCGCCCCGGCCGGCGAGCTGCATCCGGTACAAGAAGCGTTCCGGGAATGGCACGGCCTCCAGTGCGGCTACTGCACCCCGGGGATGATCATGCAGGCCGTCGACCTGTTGAACGAGAACCCGAGCCCCTCCGAAGAGGCGGTCCGGGCCGGGCTGGAGGGAAACCTCTGCCGCTGCACCGGCTATCACAACATCGTCGCCGCCGTGCGCCACGCCAGCGAACTGATGGCCAACCGGCAGCCGGTGGGATCGGGGGCGGACGCATGAGCACGACGACCACCGACTCGACATCGCCGACCGGGGAGATCGGGCGCGACCGTCGCCGCAAGGAAGATGCCCGCTTGATCACCGGGCGTACCCGGTGGACCGACAACATCACGCTCCCGGGGATGCTCCACCTGGCCATGGTCCGCAGCACCTCTGCGCACGCACGCATCACCGCCGTCCGGACAGACGCGGCGAAGGCCGCGGTCAACGTCGTCGACGTCTTCACCGGCGCCGACCTCGCCGACACCGTCGGCGTCTGCATCAACGCCTGGCCGATCACCCCCGACCAGAAGACCCCGACCCACCCGCCCATCGCGACCGACCGGGTCGTCTTCGCCGGCGAGATCGTGGCGGTGGTGGTGGCACGCAGCGCCGCGGCGGCGCGGGACGCGGCCGAGCTGGTCGAGGTCGACTACGAGGAGCTACCCGCGGTCGTCGACCTGGCGGACGCCGAGCGCAATCAGGTGCTCGCCCATCCCGACCTCGGCACGAACAGGTCTGCGTACTGGAAGTTCGATTCCGCGGAGGCGGGCACCGGAGGCAGCGTCGAAGCGGCCATCGCCGAGGCGCGCACCACGGGCGTGGTGATCGAGCGGGAATTCCGCCAGCAGCGGCTGATCCCGTCGTTCATGGAGCCGAGGAGCGTCGTGGTCGACCCGACGGGCGAGCAGATCACGGTTTGGAGTGCGACGCAGATCCCCCACATCCTGCGATTTGCCCTCGCCGCGACGACCGGCGTGTCCGAGTCGAAGATCCGGGTGATCGCTCCCGACGTCGGGGGTGGCTTCGGGGGCAAGCTGCAGCAGACGCCCGAGGAGATGGTCGCCTTCGCCGTCGCCCGGCGATTGGCGCAGCCGGTGAAGTACACCGAGACGCGCTCCGAGTCGCTCCTCTCCGCCCACCACGGTCGGGACCAGATCCAACGAATGACCCTGGCCGCGACCACCGACGGGCGGGTCACCGGCCTCAAGGTCGAGCTCGCCGCCAACCTCGGGGCCTATGTGGCACTCGTCGGGGGTGGCGTCCCCGTGCTCGGGGCGTTCATGTTCAACGCCATCTACAAGTTTCCCGCGTACCACTTCGGCGTGACCACCTACTTCACCAACACGACCTGGACCGACGCGTACCGCGGCGCCGGCCGGCCCGAGGCGACGTTCGCGGTCGAGCGGCTGATGGACGAGCTCGCGGCCCAGCTCGGCGAGGATCCGCTCGTCGTCCGGGCGCGCAACTGGATCACCCACGAGGAGTTCCCCTTCACCACCGTTTCCGGACTCAGCTACGACTCGGGCAATTACGAGTTGGCCACGGAGAAGGCCAAGGCCCTGTTCGGCTACGACGAGCTCCGCGCCGAGCAGGCCCGCCGCCGCGAGTCGGGCGACCCGGTGCAGCTCGGCATCGGCGTCTCCACGTTCACCGAGATGTGCGGGCTCGCCCCGTCGCGTGTGCTCGGCACGCTCGACTACGGAGCCGGAGGGTGGGAGCACGCCTCGATCCGCGTGCTGGCGACCGGCAAGGTCGAGGTCGTCACCGGGTCGAGCGCGCACGGGCAGGGCCACGAAACGGCGTTCAGCCAGATCGTGGCCGACCGCCTCGGCGTGCCCTTCGAGGACGTCGAGGTGCTCCACGGCGACACCATGATCGCCCCGAAGGGCCTCGACACCTACGGGTCGCGCAGCCTGGTCGTGGGCGGCGAGGCGATCGTCCGGGCGTCAGACAAGGTCATCGACAAGGCCCGCCCGATCGCGGCGCACCTCCTCGAGGCCAATCCCGACGATCTCGAGTTCGTGGGCGGCCGGTTCCAGGTGAAAGGCACGGCCGTCGCCGGGGTCACCATCCAGGAAGTCGCGGGCGCCACGTTCGTCGCCCACAACCTCCCCGAGGGCACCGAACCGAGCCTCGACGCCGATGCCACCTTCGACCCCGACAACTTCTCGTTCCCGCACGGGACCCACCTCTGCGCGGTCGAGGTCGACACCGAGACCGGGCGTGTGAGTTTGCGGAAGTACTCGGCCTGCGACGACGTCGGTGTCATCATCAACCCGCTCATCGTCGCCGGACAGGTGCACGGCGGTCTCGTGCAGGGGATCGCCCAGGCCCTGTGGGAGGGTGCCCAGTACGACGAGAACGGGCAGCTGCTCACCGGGTCGTTCGTCGACTACTTGTTGCCGACGACGGCCGACACCATCAGCTTCGACCTCGACCACACCGTTTCGCCGGCGAGCTCCAACAGTCTTGGGGCAAAAGGCGTCGGGGAGGCCGGCACCATCGCCTCCACCCCCGCCGTCGTGAATGCCATCGTCGACGCGTTGCGCCATCTCGGGGTGAGCAACGTTGCCATGCCGTGCACGCCATACCGGGTCTTTCAGGCGATTCAGCAAGCAGTTGGGCAAAAGAGCGCGAGTGGAGGGAACCCCTCATGATTCCGGCAGCCTTCGACTACGTCGCCCCGACCACCCTCGACGAGGCCCTGGCATCGCTCAGCGCCCACCGCGACGACGTCAAGATTCTGGCCGGCGGCCAAAGCCTGCTGCCCGTACTGCGGATGCGGCTGAACGAGCCGGGACTCTTGATCGACCTCGGCCGCATCGAGTCCCTCCGGGGCATCCGCGACGACGGCGACGCGCTCGTCATCGGCGCCATGACCACCCACCACGACGTCTCGGCCAGCGCGCTGGTCCAGGAGCACGCGCTGCTCATCTCCGAGGCGATGACCCACCTCGCCGATCCCCAGGTCCGCCACCGGGGCACGTTCGGCGGGGCCCTCTCTCATGCCGATCCCGCTGGAGACCTCTGCGCCCCCGCCCTCGCCCTCGGCGCCACGTTCGTCATCGCCAGCGCCGGCGGCTCCCGGACCGTCGATGCCGGGTCCTTCTTCACGGGACTCTTCGAGACGGCGATCGGCGAGGACGAGATCCTCGCCGAGGTCCGCATTCCCAAGCACACCGACTGGGGGGCGCGCTACGAGAAATTCGTCCAGATCGCCTACCAGTGGTCGATCGTCGGGGTCGCAGCGACCGTGCAGGTTGAGGGAGGTCTCTTCGCCGCTGCCCGTGTCGGGCTCACCAACATGGGAATCGTCCCCCTTCGCGCCGAAGCCACCGAGTCCTCACTCGTCGGACAGCCCGCGACCGCTGAGACGATCGCCGCCGCCGCTGCGCTTGCCGCGGACGGAACCAACCCGCCGAGCGACCTGAACGGTGACGCCGACTACCGGCGTCACCTCGCCCGGGTGCTCACCGGGCGAGCGCTGCGGGCTGCTTCAGGCGTGGCTTAGTTCTGCGGCGTCATCCGTCGATCGGTTCGCCTGCTGGTTTCGCGACCCACGACTGAGCGCGCACCATCACCCCTGACGCATTGGGACGGAAGAACTGGTCTTCGTCGAGACAGACCTGTGGGGCAGCCTTGAATTCTCCGCACACGAGTTGGGGAGGCCCCCAGAGCATCGGCCCATGGAAGTTCTCCGCCAGCTTGACCACCTTCGCCGCGCTGGTGTTGTCCGGTCCGACTCTGTTCATGAACTTCACCGATGTGAGGATCTGCGAGTAGGTCGTGGACATCCAGGGATCATCCCGGAGACTCGCGGGAACGCCGATCTCTGCGAACACCTTGTGGAGCGCCTTCGCGGCAGGATCAGTCGGGTCGTCGTAGAGCGTTGATCCGACGGCGTAGTACCAGCGCGGAAGCGACCCGCCGTCTGCCTTGGCGATTTGGGGCCCGATACAGGTGACGTTCGCCAGCACCGGCTTGTTGATGTTGAGCTCCTTGAGGGCCTTGTCGAAATTCGCACAAATTGGTCCACTCGCGCCAAATTCGATCGCGTCCACGCTCGAAGCGTGCGCGGCCTCGAGTGGCACGGTGAGATCCGTCTGTGAGGGATCAAAGGTCACGACCGTCGACTTCACGTGCTCGAGAGTCAGGCCATCGCTGATCGCCTTGTCGATGGGTGCCGAGCCTGGAATATTCTCGTTGATAATCGCAACGGACTTTGCCTTCAGGTCCTTCGCGAGAAATGTCGCCAGCGGACCCTCGAGCGACGTGCTCGAACCGTAGAGCCAGACGGCCGTCTTGTAGCCTGAATCGGTTGTCGAGCCGGCGAAGAGGTTCAGGAGCTTCTTTGTCGGCGCAAGCGCCTGTTCGAAGGCCTGGTTGCCGATCGTGACCGGACCGGCGACGATCTGTTGGATCTTGGGGTTGTTCGCGAACTTCTGTCCGCAGGCTGCTGCTGCGGAGACCGTGTCCGGTATGAAGCACTCCACGAGCTTCAGCGGATGTCCCGCCACTCCGTCGAGGTACTGATTCACGTACTTGACCGCGAACTGGGCACCCAGCGTGGCCTCCGGGGCAAGGTCTGCACTGCCCCCCTGCTGATTGACCCAACCGAGGTAGACGGGAGACAGCTTCGGGTTGGCAGCCCCGGCTTTGCCGCCGACGTAGTGCACATAGTTCGTGACGGGCCAGCCCGGCGTCGTCGCGGCAGCCGGTACAGCCGACTGAGCTTCTGCCGTGCCAACCGAACCAGCCAGCGGCAGGACAGCCGTGCCAATCGCCAAAACTGCGGCCGTGATCGACGGGAACATTCTCCGACCTCTTGGCTTTGCAGAAGACAGATCCGACATCCCCGATACCGTCATCAGGCCCCCAATCAGAAATCTGCGAGGTCTACGTTGTCCGCGCGGTCACGCCGGCAACCCGACCTCCCCTGCGCTCTTGCTCCCCCTGCGCCTCCCGAGGGAGGACCACTCCGGAAGCTAGCACATGCGGAGGCAAAACGGAACGTCTGTCTTCCGCTTCCATTCGTGGTGCATGCTGGAGGGATGGCATCGTCTCCGGTTCCACCTCGGCGTATGCGCCGCGACGCGGAGTTGAACCGGGAGCGGCTCGTGCAGGCGGCGAGAGAGATGTTCGCCGAGCGCGGGCTCCGGGTCACGCTCGCCGACATCGCCAACCGGGCCGGAGTCGGCGTCGGTACGTTGTATCGAAACTTCGGGAGCCGCGAGGCGCTCTTCGACGGGCTGTTCGAGGAACTCTATGACGAGAGCCTCGAGAAATACGAGGAGATTCATCGCAGAGCGCTGGACTGCCCGGATGCATGGCTCGGGTTCGTGCAGTACCTGCAGGGCGCGCTGGAGACGATGATCAATGACCGCGGCTTGTGGATCCTGATGTTCCAGCGCTCCAACTCGGCCAAGGACCGTGCCCGCCCGCAAGAGCTGTTCTGGCGCTACACCCCCGAGCTGATCTCGCGAGCCCAAGCGAGCGGCCAGTTGCGGAGCGACCTGCGCCCGACCGACATTCCCGTGCTCCAGACCATGTTGCTCGCCGCGCTTGAGCTCACCTTCACCCACTCCAGGGAGGCGGGGAGCCGCTATCTCGGGTTGCTGATCGACGCGTTGCAGACCAGCCGGGGTAAACCCAGCCCTCTGCCCGCCCCGGAACTGAGCCCGGATGAGATGGACGAGGCGCTCCTGCACAGGTACGACGGGCCGGGCTGATTCCGCCTCGCGGGGTCCGGTGCGGCTGCTTCTCAACGGGCCCGAATCCGGAACATGGGATTCCGTTTCTGGTTGAGAGGGGATATGGTTGGCCCGCACGAGGCAGGTCGTTCGGGCGTGTCGGAGGGGGAGGAAGACGTGAAGACGAGTGAAGAGCGGATCCTGACAACCCATACGGGAGCGCTCTACAGGCCCCGGGACCTGGAGGAGTTGCTCAAGGCGAAGATCCTCGGGCAACCCTACGACGCCGACCTGCTCGAGCAGCGTCTCCGCACGGCGGTCGCCGAAGTGGTGAGAGACCAGGCCCGTTACGGCGTCGACATCGTCAACGACGGCGAGTTCTCCAAGCCGTCGTGGACCTCCTACGTGAGCGAGCGCCTGAGCGGGTTGGAGTACCGGGATCGACCAATTTCCGTCGAGTCGTCCCTCCCGGGGAAGGACGTGGAAGCGTTCGGCGACTTCTATCACCACTACGGGCACATCTGGCCGCTCGAGGACTGGGAGATCGGCCCTGCCGGGGATTACCCCGTCGCGCCGGTCGTGACCGGCCCGATCGCCTACGCCGGTCAGGAGGCTATCGGCCGGGACATCAAGAATCTGAAAGACGCCATGGAGGGCGTGTCGGTGGAGGAGGGGTTCCTCCCCGTCGTCGCCCCTGGCAGCGTCCAGCCCGTGCTGGCCAACGAGTACTACCCCGACGACGAGTCGTACTTCGGGGCCATCGCGGACTGTCTTCACGAGGAGTACAAGGCGATCGTCGACGCCGGGCTCGTGGTATCGATCGACGACGCCTTCATGCCGTACCTCTACGACCTGCGCGGGGACTGGTCGCTCGAGGACTTCCGCGCGTGGGCCAACCTGGCCGTCGAGGCGCTCCAGGCCGCGCTCGCCGGTATCCCGGAGGACCGCGTCCGCTACCACATCTGCTGGGGCAGCTGGAACGGGCCGCACTCGGCGGACGTGCCCCTCCGTGACATCGTCGACCTGGTTCTGCGCATCCCCGCTCAGGCCTACAACATCGAGTCCGCGAACCCCCGGCACGCCCACGAGTACAAGGTGTGGGAGGACGTCAAACTCCCGGACGGCAAGATCCTCATCCCCGGCGTGGTCGAGCACGCCACCAACATCCTGGACCACCCCGAAGTCGTGGCCGACCGGATCCGACGCTTCGCCGACATCGTCGGCAGGGAGCGCGTGATCGCCGGCACCGACTGCGGCCACCGCGGCCGGGTGCCGCGTGAGCTTGCGTGGGCCAAGCAGCAGGCCATCGCCGACGGCGCCGCGATCGCCACGAGGCAACTCTGGCCGTAACAAACATCGACCACATCATCCGCGATCACCTCTCACTCCGAACAGTTGTCGCTCGGCAAGGCGGAGCGACACCCCCTTACCGGGTCGAGAACGTCGGTCGGCACCTGCGCGGCCGGAACAGACTCCCACCACCTGTAAGGAACTGGCAGAGAAATGACAGATCGCATGATGGATTCCCCGGAGCAGGAGCCACCGGAGAGGCGCGACATGGCACGGCGGAGGCCGGCGCGGATCCTCGGCTCTGGGGCAGTTGCCACAATCTTGTTCGCCCTGGCCGGCTTTTCCCTGGCCAACATCGGACCCCAAAGCGTGCCCCAGAGCAGCCATCACAGTCGCCACGTGAGCAGCCGCCGCACCGTGACCCACATCAGTCGGCTGATGACAGGTCGGTCGATGGCGCAATCGGGGACCGCGTCACCCGGCGTGACCGAGTCAGCCGTCATCGGCGATTCGGATCGGTACAAGATCTCGATCTATGACCTTCGCCGCAACGGCCCTTACGTCACGTTGGACTTCGGGATCGTATGCCAATCGGCGGGCGGCAATCGCTGCCAATCCAGGGTCGACTTCGATGGCTCGAACTTCGCCAACTCCAATGTCTTCAACACGGTGGCTGGAGTCGAGTTGGTCGACCCCGTCCAGCAGAAGGAGTACCAGGAAGTTCAAGACAGCAAGAACGAATTCTTCTGTTCTGGAGTCCCGTCATCGATACCCGTCGGCCCGACGACCCATCTGGCCTGGGCCAACTTCGCAGCGCCGCCGGCATCGGTCAAGTCGCTGGACGTCGCCTTTGTAAACGGCGGGCCCCAGTTCTCTGCCCTGCCGATCACCCGAGGAGCGGCCCGGGACCCCTCAGGACCACGAGTCGTCCCGGCCGCCCACTCCCACTTCGATCGCCCGGCCGGTTCCGGCAACACCGCCGGCCTCAAACTGCCCGTCCTCGACCTCGTCGACAAGGCCGGTAGCGGCGGCAGCTGGAGCTACACCGAGAGCGGCGGACAAGCCACGATGACCCTCAGCGCCGACGTCATGTTCGACTTCGGCAAGGCCGACCTCACCCCCGCTGCGCAGAGCGTCCTCGCCACCGTCGCCACCAAGATCCGCTCCGGTGGTCAAGGCACCGTCACCGTCACGGGATACACCGATTCGATTGGCCCCGCCTCGGTCAATATCCCGCTGTCCGAGGCCCGCGCACAGGCAGTCGTGACCGCCCTCCGTCCCCTGGTCGCAGGTGCCCCCGTCACCTTCCAAGCCATCGGCAAGGGCTCAGCAGACCCCATCGCCCCCAACACCAACCCGGACGGCTCCGACAACCCCGCGGGACGCGCCCAGAACCGAAGGGTCACCCTCAGTTTCGGCGTCAACAACGCCGCTGCTCTGGCCAGCACCCTCGCCACCGGCTCCACCTCTACGGCACCGATGCCGGCAGGCTCCTCGTCGGACTATGTGGCCAATGCGTCTGCTGTGCAACAGATGGACCACTACCACGTGACCGCCAACAGCCTGGTCCGTGAGGGCAACTTGGCCGTCCTCCACCTGACCATTACCTGCACTTCGGCGACCAAGGACAGCGGGCCTGGCTCCGCAAAGACCTGTGAAGGGGCGTCCGACCTGAGCGGAACAAACACCATTCCCCCTCGGGCGAACAGCCCTTTCGCCGACCTCAACTCGATTACCGGTATCTATCTCACCGATCCCACGGGAAAGCAGATCTACGCCCCCGTCCGAGATTCCAGGTCAGCCCCTCTCGCCACCATGACTGACCCTGGATGGCCGGTCGGGAACTCCTACCCCTTCTGGATGTATTTCCCGGCCCCCACCAACGTCGGATCGGTCACGGTGCAACTACCGGGTGGATCCGCACACATCTCGAATATCCCGGTCACCAGCGGCAACAACTGACGACGCCGGCTCACGGACGCCACACAAGTCCGAGCCGTTCAGCCCTTGTTGCGGAGTCGATGTAACCCTGATGTCACCTCGACCGGCGTACTGCTGTCGGCATGAGCTCCTACAGGGCTACAACGGACAACAGCACCCACGTCAGGCGCCGGCTACGACGACCGTTGCCACCCCAGGCTGCCGCAGTCGCCCTTCTCGCCACAGCCAGCATGGCCCTCCTCGCGACGGCTTGCGGCGGGAGCCCATCCTCCACGGGTTCGGGCGGGTCACCGAATGCCCGGGGGTCCGCCTCCCAGCAGCCACTCGCCTTCTCTCATTGCATGCGCTCGCGAGGCGTATCGAACTTCCCGGACCCGAACACCAGCGGCAACTGGCCGAAAGTCCAGGTAGAGAACGCAACCAACGACCCCCGATACCAAGCGGCGAGCCAGGCTTGCGGGCACCTACTCCCCTACGGCGGACCCGGCGTCCCGATGAGTCCGGCCGTTGTGAGCCAGCTCCAGACGGACATGGCGAGATTCGCCGCGTGTATGCGTTCCCATGGGGTGTCGAACTGGCCCGGCGCCATCGACCAAGGCACGGAACGGGTGTACTTCGACCCCGAGAGCGCCGGAATTGACCCCAATTCGCCGCAGATCAGCCCCAAAATACACTCATGCGAGCGCGTGATCCCCGCAAGCCTCGGCCGTCCGCCAGGTACCTAGAGACCGCTTCAGTGGAGTTCGCATAGCTGGTCGCTGAGATCGCGAAGGCGTCCCCTCGCCGTGGGGTCGTGTGCTTGTTCGTGCGGGGCGGCTTCGCGTTCTCCGCTGAAGTAGCGGCCGGTCACACATTCGAGGTCGGGATCGGCGATAAGCCGTAGCGTGGCGGCGGTGCCATCTTCGAGTGAGCTGGTGGTGCCGATAGCGGCGTTGTTGACCAGCCCGTCCAGACGCGGGTAGCTGCTGACCACCCTGTTCAGTAGGCGACCGAGCGGGCAGGCGCTCGAACCCGATAATTCTTCACTGACGGCTCTCCCGCAGAGCTTTTGGCAGCGTTTCGTGTCTCTGCGATCCATGTCCGGGCCGGATCGAGCGGATCACGTTCGCTCAACACGGCTATTCTTCTCGCGCCCAGCTCTGGTCAGGCAGCGGGAGCGCCCGAAACAAGTGAATGTCTTCGTTGGTTCACTCCGTCATCCGGTCGGCAGTGCCACCGGTCCGAGAACATCCCTCGTTCTCTATCTCCTGGGCGCGGGACTCGTATTGACACTCTTCGTGGCAATTACGGCTCTCTACGGGCATCCTCTCCTGCCAATTGACGACGCCTATATCACCGTGCATGACGCCCAGGTGCTGATGCTCCACGGCGGGCATGACCCGAACTACCTCGGGGTCTCTCCTCTGGATGGCGAAACCAGCCTGGTGCATCTGGCCCTGGTCGCATTGTTTATTCCGCTCGGCGGTGAATGGGCCTCCTACGTCGTGTCCTGGCTTGCCATCTTGGCGTATGTGCTCGGCGTCATCCGGCTGACACGGGTACTCAAGCTCGGGTTCATCGGGATGGCCTTGATGGTGGGGATAGCCATCACGACGGGCGCTATGGGTTATCAGCTGCTCAACGGGCTCGAGACAGGCCTGGCCATGGCGACGGGCGTCTGGTTGCTGGCATTGGCCCTCGAGCGAGAACACCTCATATGGTTCGGACTTCTCTGCGGTACCGCCCCATTCGTCCGACCGGAGCTTGGCTTGCTTTCCGTGTTGCTCATCGGGGTAGTCGGGTGGCAACTGGTCCGAGCGCGCGATTACCGCGACCTGGCTCTGGTCCTGATTGCGGCGGTGGTCGCGGCGGCCCCCTGGTTACTCTGGTCGGGCTTGGCGACCGGCCACCTCCTGCCCACAACGATCTCGGCGAAAGCGGCCTGGTTCGCCGAACAAGGTCTTCCGACATCGATCAAAAGGCACGTCTTCTGGTTGGCCTTCTGGAATTTCGGTCGACAGGTCGGACCTTTACTACTGGTCGCACCTTTTCTTTTGGCATTTCTCGTGGGACGGGTCGCCCTCTTTTTCGGGCTGGCCTTCTACGGCGTCTACTTCTACCGGTACTCCGAAGAGCTGAGCTTCTACTTCTACCGGTACCAGTACGTCCTCATACCCGTCCTCCTCGTGGGACTGGCGTGGTTGGTCGCTCGGTCTTCACGCCTGTGGCGGGGAGCGGGGTTGTTGCTGGCGTCTGCCTCACTGGTGTTCGCGCTGGTGACGTTCTCGGGGCACTGGGCTGCGTGGACCGGGAGTCGCAAGTTCACGGCCACCCAACTGCGTCCGGTAGCTGAGTGGGCCGACGCCCACATCCCGAAGACGGCGGTCGTCATGATCCACGACGCCGGCTACATCTCGTTCGGCTCCGACCTCCATCTGGTCGACCTGGTCGGGCTCAAGACCCCCGTCGCGGTCGAGCTCAACAAGCGCGACATTGCGGCGGAGACCGACTGGCCCGGGCGAGCGAACGCACTCGGCAGTTTTGCTCGATTGGAACACCCCCAGTACCTGATCGTCTTGAAGGGTTGGGACTACGACTTCGGGATAACTCAGGCCCTTCGGCTGAAGGGGTGGCGGCTCACCGCACTTCGCGTCGTGTCCGGTCCGGTCGGTTACAACGTGTACGCGATGGCGCCGAGCTGATCTCCGCCGCCCTGACGTAACGACTACGGATGACGGCGCCGGGAGACCCGGATATGCTCCTGCCCGCCAGAGCACAGGCTCGCTGTCGTATTGGGTTTTATCGGGGGCAAGATCATTGGCGCTTATTTTCTCGTTCGACCATGCGCACGGGCGACCGCCCTTGGAGCTGAGGCGCCTGCTCGGCGGCAAGGGGGCGAACCTGGCCGAGATGGCCTCCGTGCTGGGGCTCTCGGTCCCGCCCGGTTTCACCATCACGACCGACGCCTGCCGGGACTACTTGGCCGGCGGGTGGCCCGAGGGCCTGTCGGCGGAGCTGACGAGGCATGTTCGTCGCCTGGAGAAGACCATGAGTCGGCGGGTCGGGGACCCGGACGATCCCCTGCTCGTCAGCGTCCGATCGGGTGCCGAGATCTCCATGCCGGGAATGATGGACACGATCCTGAACCTCGGATTGAACGATTCCTCGGTCAAGGGACTGACCGAGCGCACCGGGAACGAACGATTCGCGTACGAGTCCTACCGGCGCTTCGTGAGCATGTACGGCCGGATCGTGCTCGGCATCGACGGGCGGCTGTTCGACGAGGCCTTCGAGGGCCTGACCGGCAGAGACGGCGAGGGGGGCCACGCTGAGCCCTCGGCACCGGCGCTGGCCCAGCTCGTCGAGCAATACCAGGAACTGGTCGAAGCCGAGACCGGCACGCCCTTCCCCCAGGCTCCTCTGGAACAGCTTCGGGGGGCGATCGAGGCCGTGTTCCGTTCCTGGAATGCCCCTCGGGCGATCGCCTACCGGGAGCGGGAGCACATCGATCACCATCTCGGCACCGCCGTCACCGTGCAGGCGATGGTGTTCGGCAACCGGGACAACCGCTCCGGGACAGGCGTCGCCTTCACCAGGGATCCGGCCACCGGCGAGAAGACGCCGTACGGCGATTTCCTGGTGAACGCCCAGGGCGAGGATGTTGTGGCCGGGATCCGCAACACGCTTCCGCTGTCGGCCATCCGGGAGCGGTTCCCGGAAATCTACAAGGAGCTCACCGGCGTCTTTGCCAAACTCGAAGCGCACTACCGCGACATGTGCGACACCGAGTTCACCATCGAGCAGGGCAAGCTCTGGATGCTGCAGACCAGGGTGGGGAAGCGGAGCGGCAAGGCGGCGTTGAAGATGGCCGTCGACATGACCCGCCAGCGGGGCTGGCGCATCAGCCGGGAAGAGGCGGTGGCCCGGGTCAGCGCCGAGCACATCGACCAGGTGCTCCACCCCCAGTTCGCCGAGCGGCCCGCCACGGTGCTCGGCCGGGGCCTGGCGGCGTCACCGGGGGCGGCCGTCGGCAAGGCCGTGTTCAGCGCCGACGAGGCGATCGCCGCCGGGGCCCGGGGCGAGCGGGTGATCCTGGTCCGGAACGAGACGTCGCCCGACGACATCGCCGGCATGATCGCCGCCCAGGGTGTCCTCACCACCCGCGGCGGGCTGGTCAGCCACGCCGCCGTGGTGGCCCGGGGTTGGGGCAAACCGGCGGTCGTCGGCGCCGAGCAGCTCCGGATTACCGAGTCGGGCTTCCTCCTGGGTGGAAGTGCGGTGGCGGCCGGGGAATACATCTCGATCGACGGGAGCACGGGTGAGATCGCGCTCGGCGAGGTGGCGCTCGCCCCGCCCAGCCCTCCGATGGAGTTGAAGGTGCTGCTCGGCTGGGCCGACCGGATCCGCAAGGGCAAGCTGGCGGTGCGGGCGAACGCCGACACCGGCGCGGACGCCGCCACGGCCCGTTCGTTCGGGGCAGAGGGCATTGGCCTCTGCCGCACCGAGCACATGTTCCTGGAGGGGGACCGCCTGCCGATCGTGCGACGAATGATCCTGGCGGCCGACGGCCCGGAGGAGCAGGCGGCGCTCGAGGAGCTACGCGAGGCGCAGCGGGAGGACTTCGAGGCCATCCTCGTGGCCATGGACGGGCTACCGGTGACGGTGCGCCTGCTCGACCCGCCCTTGCACGAGTTCCTGCCTTCGATCCGCGACCTCGAGCTGAAGGAGGCCACCGTGGGCCTCGACGAACAGGAGAAGCAACTCCTGGGGGCGGCTCGAGCCTGGCAAGAGATGAATCCGATGCTCGGCTTGCGCGGTGTCCGTCTCGGCATCATCAAGCCCCGGTTGTACGAGATGCAGGTCCAGGCGCTGATGCAGGCTGCCGCAGCGCGGGTAGCCGCCGGCGGCCACCCGAAGGTGGAGGTGATGATCCCGCTCACCGTGACCCGTCGGGAGTTGGCCCTGGCGCGCTCGTGGGTTGAGGCCACCATCGCCGAGGAGACGAAGGACCTACGACGCAAGCCGCAGGTCCAGGTGGGCACCATGATCGAGACGCCTCGGGCCGCCCTGCAAGCCGGCGAGTTGGCCGAGGCGGCCGACTTCTTCAGCTTCGGCACCAACGATCTGACGCAGATGACCTTCGGGTTTTCACGCGACGACGTCGAGGGCCGGCTGATGAGCGCCTACCTTCAGCTGGGCCTGCTCGAACGCAACCCGTTCGAGAATCTCGACGAAGTGGGGGTGGGGGAACTGGTGCGCCTGGCGGCCCAACGCGGTCGGGCTGCACGTCCCGGGCTCAAGATCGGCATCTGCGGTGAGCACGGCGGTGACCCGGCGTCGATCCGATTCTTCTACCGGGAGGTGGGGCTGGACTACGTGTCGTGCTCCCCCTTCCGGGTGCCGGTCGCCCGGCTTGCCGCTGCCCAGGCCGTGCTCGGCGAGACCGCCTGATCGCCGAGCCGCAGGTTCCGCCACCGACCTCATGGTGCCTCACGAGGCGCGCTCAGCTCGCCATCGAGGGCTTTCTTGATCGATGACATTCCACGCTCGGCTCGGGAGGTGCGGGCAGTCTCCGGGTCGAAAACCTCCCCGAGAACCCTCTTGCAGTGGAGGTACACCAGGGCATCCATGGCACTAAGGAAGGGTCGGTCGGCTGGGAGGACGCTGGAATCAACGGCGGCCAGAAGGCGGGTGGCCCGACCGAAGTCGCCGCGATCGAGGGCGACTTTGGCGAAGCCGATCAGGCAAATCGCATCGCCCCGAGGCACCGCGTGGTCGCGCATGATGGAAGTGAGCGTCGCCAGATGCTGTTCGGCCTCGGCGAACTGCCCCAGCGCCGATGCAAGCATGGCGTCGGACAACTCGCCGTTGAACTGTGCAACCGGGACGCCTGCGGGCGGGGTTCGAGACTGCAACTCGAGCGCCTTTTGGGTGTCGCCGTAGAGGGCGAACACGCCCGCCGTGGCAGGTGCGGGCGTCGAGTCGCCAAGGTCCGCCAGCCAGTCGTCGAGAACGGCCCGGGCCTCGTCGCGGCCATTGGCTCGCCGAAGGCGGGACACATAGCGGATGAAGTTGAGCATTGGGTCGGGCGGCATGCCGATGCTGGCATCGATCTCGACAACCCGCTCGAAAAGACGATCGCTCCTCGGGGAGTCGATCATCGACCAGTACATCGCCTGCAAGTAGTGCGCCTCGGCACCGATCCAGCTGTGGGGGTCGGCCAGCGCCGACGCCTGGGCGCCGTACGCGTTGAACGCCTCCCAATCCCCCGCTTGCCACGCGGCCTCGCTTCGCAGGAGCAACGCCATGGCGCGGTGGTCGCGATCCTCGGCCGGCAGGGCCGCCTCCAGCTCCCGTCCCCAGGTCATCATCTCGCCGAGCCGCACGAAGGAGAACCAGTAGCCGGACATTCGAACAGCTATGCGGGCAGAGAGGTCGTAGCGTCCCTGTTGGCGACACCACTCGAGCGCCGCGGTCAGGTTGTCAGCCTCGGTCACCACCGGTGAGGTGGCACCGCCGCGATGGTGCCGTACTTGCTCTAGTGGCAGGGATTCGATCCACTCGAGGTAGTGGTCCCGGTGGGTCGAGCGGAGGTGCTCCGATTCGCCGGTCTCGACGAGCTTCCCCTCGGCGTAGAGCCGGACCGACTCGCCCAGCCGGTAGCGGACGTCCTCGCCGTGATCGACCACCGAGACCAGCGACTTGTCCACAAGCGATCCCACCAGTTCCATCGCCCGGGGATGGCAGACGGCCTCGGCGGCCCGGAGCGAGAACGACCCGCGGAACACCGCCAAACGGCCCAACAACAACCG
>WQVT01000003.1 GCA_009785715.1 Acidimicrobiaceae bacterium
CTGCAAACCATTTGCAAACCAAAAGCTCGCAACAGGTCGGGACTCGGGGTGATCAGAGGGGACAGAATGAGGACAAAAGTCCAGCTAGGAGGTACTGATCGACATCAGTCGATACCCGAAAAAACGGCCCTGCTCAGGACCTAAACCTGGCGCGTCTGCCAATTTCGCCACGCCCGCTGGCGGCCTCCGATGCTACCGCTCGATGGCGGTATGCACTCCGGTACGCTGCTCGCCATGTCCGAGTTGTCCCTCCCCCCCGTCCTGGCGCAGATTGCCGCCCCCGACCGTTCGTCAGACGTTTACCAGCAGCTGATGCGGGCGCGGATCGTCTTCCTCGGGACCCAGGTGGACGACGCCTCGGCGAACCAGATCTGCGCCCAGTTGCTGCTGCTTGCCGCCGAGGACCCCGACCGGGACATCAGCCTCTACATCAACAGCCCCGGTGGTTCGGTCACGGCTGGACTCGCCATCTACGACACCATGCAGTTCGTCCCCTGCGACGTCTCGACGGTGTGCATGGGCCTTGCGGCCTCCATGGGCCAGTTTCTGCTGTGCGCCGGCGAGAGGGGCAAGCGGTTCTCCCTCCCTCATTCACGGATCCTGATGCACCAGCCCTCCGGGCAGGCTCAGGGGCAGGCGACCGACATCGCCATCCAGGCCGAGCAGATCGTGTACCTGAAGCGGATGATGGCCGAGCGGATCGCCTTCCACACCGGCCAGCCCGTGGAGCGGATCGAAGCCGACTCCGACCGGGACCGCTGGTTCACGGCCGACGAGGCGATGGAGTACGGATTCATCGACCGGGTGATCACCAAGGCCTCCAACGTGACCGAACCGACGCCGGCCGGTGCGTGACCTCGACGCTCGCGCCTGAGCAGGACGTTTCGAATCACGGTCGGATCGCCGCGGGAGCCGTCGGCGGTGGGAGTCGAAGATGCCCCTCGGCTACTGGCTGCTGAGCGCCGACGGGCACATCTACCCCTTCGGCTCCGTGCCATTCCACGGTTCTCTCGGGGGGCTCCACTTGAAGGAGCGGGTGTCGGGAATCGCCACGGTCGACGACGCGGCCTACGCGGTCACCACCGAGCACGGGGCCGTCGTCGCCTTCGGCGGGGCCAGGTTCTACGGCTCGACCGGTGGCGTGCCGCCCGAGCCCGGCCCGATTGTCGCCATCGCGTCGCTCACGGGTGGCGCCGGCTACTGGCTGGCGTCGGCCCGGGGTAGCTTGCAGGCCTTCGGCGAGGCCCCGGCGTACGAGTCGGACCGCCTCGGCCGCGAGGCCCCGGTCGTCGGGCTTGCCGGCGTCCCTGGGCGCGCCGGGCTGTGGGTCGCCGAGGCCGGCGGCAAGGTCCACAGCCTCGGCCGCGCGACCGATCACGGCTCGGCGGCGGGCTATCCGTTGAACGCCCCGATCGCCGGGATCTGTGCCTCGCCCGACGGCGACGGGTATTGGTTGGTCGGCGCGGACGGCGGGGTGTTCACCTTCGGGACGTCGCGCTTCTTCGGCTCCCTGGCCGCTGCGGCGGTCAGCGCGCCGGTGGTCGGCATCGCCGCTACCGGACACGGAGACGGATACTGGATCGTGCAGGCGGATGGTCGGGTGGCTGCCTTCGGTGGGGCGCCGGACCTCGAGCAGATCGACCCCGACGCCTTGCCGGCGCCGGTCGTGGGCATCGCCGCGGCCCGAGCATGACCGATCCCGGCGGCGAGAGGCGCCGCATCCTCGTCGTCACCGGGGACGTCCTCACCGAGCAGATGGCGGGGACCGCCATCCGGGCCTGGCACGTCGCTCACCGCCTGGCGGCCGAGCACGACGTCGTGCTCGCTACCACGTCCGGGATCTGCACCCGTCGGAGCGAGACGGTACGCCTCGAGGCCCCTCGAGAAGGCGGCTTC
Organism: Acidimicrobiaceae bacterium; assembly: GCA_009785715.1. GTDB lineage: Bacteria > Actinomycetota > Acidimicrobiia > Acidimicrobiales > Palsa-688 > WQVT01. The sequence goes on from WQVT01000003.1 coordinate 1,897, forward strand.
GAGCCCCTCGAGGCGTGGTGCGAGGTGCTGATCGTCCAGGGCTATGTCCTCCACCACGTGCCGAGCCTGCGGGAGTCCGAGAAGGTCATGGTGGTCGACCTCTACACGCCCCTGCACCTCGAGACGCTCGCCTTGTCCCAGGCGGGGGAGCGGACCGCCCGGGAGGGCCAGAACGGTTTTATCCTCGCCGAGTTGAACCGGCAGTTGGTGAGGGGTGACTTCTTCATCTGCGCCAACGAACGTCAGCGCGCCCTGTGGCTCGGACAGCTCTCGGCTCTCGGCCGCATCAACCCTCGCACCTGGGATGTCGACCCCACTCTTCGAGCGCTGGTGGACGTCGTCCCATTCGGGATCGACGACGCAGATCCGGTGCACTCACAGCCCGGAGCGCGGGGGGTGGTGGAAGGTATAGGGCGTGACGATGAGCTCCTCGTATGGGCCGGCGGGGTCTACAACTGGCTCGATCCGCTGACCCTCGTCCGCGCCGTCGCCCTGCTCGCAGCCCGCCGGCCGCAGGTTCGCCTGTACTTCCTCGGCCTCCGGCATCCGAACCCGGAGGTACCCGAGATGGCCATGGCTTCTGCGGCCCGCTCCCTTGCGGGTGAGCTCGGCGTGCTCGGCCGGCATGTGTTCTTCAATGACGGCTGGGTCGACTACTCCGAACGCCAGAACGTGTTGCTGGAGGCGGATCTCGGGGTCAGCACGCACCCCGCCAACGCCGAGACGACGTTCTCCTTCCGCACCCGCATCCTCGATTACCTTTGGGCCGGGCTCCCGACGGTGATGACGGAGGGCGACGGCTTCGCCGAGCTTGCGGAGCGGGAGGGGCTCGGTGCCGTCGTCCCCGCCGGCGACCCGGAACTCCTGGCGGAGGCCCTGGACCGGCTCCTCTCCGACCCCGACGCCCGGGCCGCCGCCATCGCCAACGTGAAGCGGGTACGCGAGGCCTATCGGTGGGCGACGATCCTCGCCCCGCTGGTGGCGTTCTGCCGGCATCCGCAATGGGCGGCCGATCGGCTCCCACCCGACTCCCCGGCGGCGAGCACCTCGGCGGCACCCAGCGGCTCGTTGCCGGGACGCCTGGCCGGCGGCCTCCCCCCTCCGGTCCGCCGCGTGCTGAGCCGGCTCCGGCGTTCGCTGGTTGCACTCCGGTCGCGCGCCTCGTGACCCGGATCCCCGCTCGTCAGGGGTGCCGCCAGTAGGGATCGCCTTCGAGCAGGATCCTGCCCCACCGCCGGCGGATCAGCGCCAACTCCGAGGAACCGATCCCGGTGCGGCGGGTTCTGGACTCGTAGTGGTGGAGCCGGGCGTGCGGCGTCACGACAATGCGGTAGCCGAGGCTCCGAACCTTCAGGCACAGGTCGACGTCGTTGTAGTTCACCGGGAGCTGTCTCGAGAGGCCGCCGACCTCGAAGAACGTGCGCCGCGCCATGAGGGCGCAGGCGGCGGTCACGCCCGAGCATTCCCGCTCGGTGAGCAGCCCCATCCCGGGTCCGGGAGCTGCGGAGTCCTCGCCGTAGGCGACGTGTCCCATCGCCGTTTCGCTGAGGTAGAGGTGACCGGCGTGCTGCAGGGTCCCGTCCTCGAAGAGCAGCGTGGCGCCCACCATGCCGACGTCGGGTTGCTGGCCGATTCCCAGCATGGTCTCGATCCAGTCCGGCGTGATGACCTCGATGTCGTCGTTCAGAAGCACGACATAGGCTCCGCTCGCCGCGGCCACCCCGAGGTTGATCTTGTGGGAAAAGTTGAACGGCCCCTCGTAGGGCAGGATGGTCAGCCGATCCCCCAGGAGCTCCGCAAGCTCGGCGATCACCGCCGGAGGAGTCTCGGCGTCCGGGACGACGACGAACTCGAGATCCGGGTAGGTGCAGCGCTCGAGCACGCTTCGAATCGCCGAGGTGACGAAGGTCCGGACGCTCCCGTTCACCAGGCCGGTGGAGCCACGGGTGGGAATCACGAGCGAGACGAGGGGCTCGGCGCGCAGGCGCCGGCGCAGCCGGTACACCCCAGGTCGATCGATCTGTTCGACCGTCGCCTCCACCCCGATCCGGTTGCAGTGCTCCTCGATGGCCCGGCGGGCCGCTTCGGAGGCCGCCCGGCCTCCGATGGTGCCGACCTGCCCGGGACGCATGCGACGGTGGTAGAGGACCAGGGGCACGTGGACGATGCTCCGCGCCGACTCGGTGGTCCGGAGGGCCAGGTCGTGGTCCTGCGACTCGTCGAAGCCGGGGCGCATCCCGCCGACTCGCTCGATGAGCTCGCTGCGGAACACCGACAGGTGGCTCACGTAGTGCTGACACCGGAGCCGTTCGGGCGACCAGTCCGGCTTGAGGAAACGGCCCAGTGGCTCGCCGTCGGGGTCGATCCAGTCTTCGTCGGTGTAGAGGACGTCACACTCCGGATTGCCCGAGAGCCGGTCAGAGCAGATCTCCAGGGCCTCGGGTGCCAGGAGGTCGTCCTGGTCGAGGAAGGTGATCCACTCGCCGCCGGCCCCTCCAAGGGGGTCGCCCGGGGTTGGCCGAGCGACCCGGATACGGGGGTCGTCCAGGGAGTCGACCACCGCCTGTACCCCCGATGCCGTGGGCCCGTCGTCCACCACGAGCAGCTCCCAGCTGGCGAGCGTCTGATCGGTGACCGACGCGATCGCCGCTTCGAGAAGCTCCGCAGGCGTCCGGTGGACCGGCACCACGATCGAGAAGCGGGGGCCCGGCCGGGCACCCGCGGTCTCGTCAGGGGTCGACGAAGCGCTCAGTGCCATCGCTTCCGGACGACCTGGCCCGTCGAGCGGGCGGCACGCTCGGCCCGCGACAGCCACGAGGCGCGAAGCTGCGCCAGCTGGCGTTCGGCCTCGTCCGCCCTGGCCCGCTCCCGGGCGAGTTGGCGCGCGAGGCCCTGCCGGAGCTCGATCTCGGTCGCGAGGCGTGCCTGCAGGGTGAGATCGCCGTCCCCGCTGGCCGCTTCGTGCCGGGAGCCGGCGGCTGGTGCCGAGCTCAAGGCCGTCTCTGCCAGGTCGTACCGGTAGCGTGCCTCGGCCAGCTCGGCCTGCAGGCCGATCACCTGATCGGTCAGCGTGAGGATCCGATCGAGTGCCGTGAGGTCCTCGACGGAAGCCTCGGTTCCCGGCAGGTCATCGGGTCGGTGTGACATAACCTATAAATCCACGCAGAGCCATGATATGCTCCAAGTCTCGACGGAGCGCCGATCGGGCCTCATGACGGGGTTCAAGCGAGGAGGTCCAGTAGCATTTTCGGAATGGCGCACGATATCTGGACCAGAGCGCCCGGATGACCGCGGTCGCCGGCGAGGAGCACCCGGCAAAGCCCTCACCGCCGCGGCGGAGCGCCTGGAGGGAAGTCCGCAACTCGCGGGAGTTGTTCGCCAATCTGACGCTGCGCGAGCTGCGTTCGAAGTACAAGCGGTCGTGGCTCGGGTGGGGTTGGTCGATGGTCAACCCCCTCGCCTATACGGCGATCTACACCATCGTCTTCCACTTCGTCCTCCGTGCGAAGCCCACGCCCGGGGTGAACGGCCTCAGCGTCTTCGCGCTGTGGCTGCTCTGCGCCATGCTGCCGTGGAACTTCTTCCAGACCGCGGTCAATGCGGCGATCGGCAGCCTTCCCGCCAACGACAACCTGATCAAGAAGAGCTACTTCCCCCGTCAGCTCTTGCCGATCTCCTCGGTGTCCGCCGCCCTCGTGTCGCATTTCATCGAGATGGCACTCCTCGTCCTCGCCCTCGCGGCCTTCGGGGATTACCAGGCGTTCATCTTCCTCCCGATGACGTTCCTCTTGATCATGCTCATGGTCGTCTTCGCGACGGGACTCGGCCTGCTGCTCGCGGTCGCGAACGTCTATTTCCGTGACGTGCAGTATTTCATGACGATCTTTTTCCTGGCCTGGCTGTACCTGACCCCGATCGTGTACCCCCCGACGGTGCTCCACGGGACCGCGCTGTTCGTCTCTAAGTTGAACCCGATGACCGATGCCACCATCGCGTTTCGCGACGGCCTGTACTACGGGACGCTCCCGGGCCTGTACGGGCTCGGGGCGGTCATCGCCGCCGCGGCGATCACCTTCGCGATCGGGTGGACCGTCTTCGCCAGGCACGAGGCTCGCCTCGTGGAGGAGCTGTGAGCCTCGACGCGGCGATCCCGCCCGACGGCGACGGCGAGCCGGACGAGCCTTCCGAGAGCGGACGGGTCGTCGTTTCGGCGGAGGGCGTCTCCAAGAAGTTCCGCCTGTTCAAGGAGCGCAATCAGACGCTGAAGGCTGCGGTGCTGCGCGGACACCGCCTCGTCGCCGACGACTTCTGGGCGCTGCGCGACGTCTCGTTCGACGTGCACGAAGGCGAGACCTTCGGGCTCATCGGCGAGAACGGCTCCGGCAAGAGCACGATGCTCAAGTGCCTGACCAAGATCCTCCGGCCGGACGAGGGCCGCGTCGCGGTCGAGGGGAAGATCTCGGCGCTGCTCGAGCTCGGGGCGGGCTTCCATCCCGAACTGACCGGCCGGGAGAACGTGTTCCTGAACGGCGCGATCCTCGGTCTCGGCCAGAAGGAGCTCAGGCGTCGTTTCGACGACATCGTCGACTTCGCGGGGATCGGGGCCTTCATCGACGAGCCCGTGAAGAACTACTCCTCGGGCATGTACATCCGGCTCGGCTTCTCGGTCGCCATCAACGTCGATCCTGACGTGCTGCTGGTCGACGAGGTGCTGGCCGTCGGCGACGAGGCCTTTCAGCGCAAGTGCAACGAGAAGTTCGCCGACCTGCGGAGCCAGGGGAAGACCATTGTGCTGGTCAGTCACGGCATGGGCGGCGTCCAGAATCTCTGCGACCGGGTGGCGTGGTTCGAGCACGGTCGCCTGAAGAAGATCGGCGAGCCACGCGAGGTGATCGAGGCCTACGTCGGCAACGTGCACGTCGACCGGTCTCTCGATTCCGAAGGGCACCATCGATGGGGGAGCGGAGAGGCCCGCGTGAGCCGGGTCGAACTGCTCGACCACCGGGGTCAGCGCACGACCCAGGTCCACTCCGGTGATCCGGTCACACTCAGGATTCATTACGACATAGACGAGCCGATCGAGCGCCCGGTCTTCGGAATAGCGTTCCATACCCTGGAGGGGTTTCTCCTGAACGGGACGAATAGCCGCGAGGCGCATTGCGTGCCGGAGAAGCTCACCGGACGAGGCCACGTCGACATCCGGTTCAATCCCTTCCGCCTGCTGCCGGCGACCTACGACATTCACGTCGCCCTCGTCGACTACAGCCTCCTGCACCAATACGACTACCGCCAGAACGTCCTCCGCTTCGACGTCGTGCGCGGGCACACGCGAAGTGGGGAAGCCGGTTGGGTCTCCCTCGGCGAGGTGTGGCAGATCGGTGATCTCACCTCGGAGGCATGACGTCGTCACGAGTGCTCGTGATCACCACGGACCCCCTGGGGGACCGTATGCCCGGCCCGGCGATCCGGGCCTGGCATCTGGCCGAGGTCGTCGCGGCTGAGCATCAGGTCACCCTGGTCAGCTCGGTCGCCTGCGAGCGCCGTCACCCCGCGATGGAGGTCCGATTCGCGGAGCCCGACGAGGTCGCCCGTCTCGCCCGGGGGTCCGATGTGGTGGTCGGGCCGGGGAGCGTGGTCCGCCGCTACCCCGAGATCGCCCGGTCAGACGTCCCGCTGGTCGTCGACATCTACGACCCCTACCAGCTCGAGAACCTCGAGCCCGATCCAGGCGCCGACGCGGCGGCCCATGCGGCGAACCTTGCGCATCTCGGTGGTGTGGTCCGCGAAGACCTGATGCGGGGCGACTTCTTCGTCTGCGCCAGCCCCCGCCAGCGGGACTTCTGGCTCGGCTCGCTCGACGCCGTCGGGCGCATCAACCCCTCGACGTATGCAGACGACCCCCGCCTGCACCGCCTGATCGACGTCGTGCCCTTCGGCCTGCCGGCGATCCCCCCGGCCCGCCGGGGCGCCGGGCTGCGTGAGCGGCTGCACCTCGGTCCGGGCGACCGGGTGGCGGTGTGGGGAGGCGGTGTCTACAACTGGTTCGACCCGCTCTCGCTCGTCCGGGCCGTCGACCGGGTCCGCCGGTCGAACCCGGAGTTCAAGCTGGTCTTCCTCGGCATGCGGAACCCCAACCCGCACATCCCCGAGATGCGCATGGCGAGCGAGACGCGCATCCTGGCCGAGCGCCTGGGCCTGACCGGCACGCACATCCTGTTCAACGAGGGCTGGGTGCCCTACGACGAGCGCGCCGACTTCCTCCTCGACGCCGACCTGGGGGTGAGCACGCATCTCGACCATCTCGAGACCCGCTTCTCGTTCCGGACCCGGGTGCTCGACTACATCTGGGCCGGATTGCCGATGGTGCTCACCGGGGGTGACTCGCTGGCGGAAGAGGTGGCCGCTGCAGGTGCCGGCGTCACGGTCCCGGCCGGCGACGTCGATGCCATCGCCGCCGGCCTCGTCCGCCTGCTCGAGGAGCCCGTCGCAGCCGAGGCGGTTTCGACGCTCGCCCGGCGGTTCCACTGGGCCGACGTCGCCGCCCCGCTGCTGGCCTTCTGCCGCGACCCGCACCCCGCCCCGGACCGGCATATGGAGCAGGATCCCGGGGCCGGGTTGGTACGCTCCTGGACGCCGATGGCCGACGCCCTCCCCCCAGGTTCGGACACCAGCCAGGTCCCGGACACCCGCCATGCCCCCGATTCCAGCCCGCCCGAGGCGGAATCGTCGTTGAGCGTGGCCGACGCCCGGTACCTGGCACAGATCCGCGGCGCCATGGCGCGCATCGGGCGACGGAGCGGGCCCGACGAGTCCGATGTGGCCTCGGCCCTGGCGGATCTGGCGGACGCCGCGACGATCGATATCGAGGTCCCTACCGCCTCCAACGTCCGAGCCGGCCGCGTCGCCAAGCAGGTGATCAAGAGGCTCACCCGTTGGTACCTGCGCTACCTGGCTCACCAGACGACCGTGCTCGGCCAGGCGGCCACCCGGTTCGGGACGGCGATGGCCGAGCGGACCGACCGGTTAGAGGACACCGCGAGCGGGTTGACCGACGAACTCGGCCGCCTGAGGGAGCGGGTGGAGCGGCTCGAGCACCGGCTGGCGGAGCCCGGCGACACGCCGGCTGCGCGATCGGAGGACCCGTCCCCGCCGGGCACGGAGCTGGAGCGCCAGGCGTGAGGATCGACCAGTACGTCCCGGGCTTCATGAAGCACGACGCCATCGGCAACCACAGCCTCCAGATCCGCTCGCTGCTGCGGGGACGCGGCATCGAGTCGGACATCTACTCCGAGTCGATCGATCCACGTGTCGCCTCGGAGGCCCGGTCGTACCACGAGGCCCGCCCCCAGCCGGGCGACGTCGTGATCTACCACTCCTCAACCCATTCGGGGATCGCCGAGTGGCTGACCGAGCATGCGGCGCGCGGCGTCACCGTCGTCTCCGACTACCACAACATCACCCCCTCGTCGTATTTCCGGCGCTGGGAGCCGGCGGCGGCCGAGAGCATGGACCTGGCCCGTTCGGAGTTCGAAGCGATGGCCCCCATCGTGGGGCTGGCGATGGCCGATTCACAGTTCAATGAGAAGGACCTCGTCGCCGCCGGCTACGCCCGGACCGCTACCGCCCATCTCCTGGTCGACCTCGAGGAGTATCACCGGGCGCCCGACGGCCGGACGCTCGACCGCCTCCGCCGGCAGAAGGAGCGCGGTGGCGCCAACTGGCTGTTCGTCGGCCGGATCGCCCCCAACAAGTGCCAGCACGACATCATCGGCGCCTTCGCCGCCTACCGGCGGTTCTTCGATCCCCTGGCCCGGCTCACGCTCGTCGGCGGCGCCACCGCGGTGCGCTACCTGCGGGCGCTCGAGCAGCTGGCCGAGAGCCTGGAGCTCGGCGACAGCGTGACCATCGCCGACGCCGTGCCGTTCCCCGACCTGCTCGCCCACTTCTCCGCAGCCGACGTCTTCGTCTGCCTCTCCGAGCACGAAGGATTCTGCGTGCCGGTGCTCGAGGCGATGGAGCTCGGGATTCCGGTGGTGGCGTTCGACGCCGCCGCCGTACCCGAGACGCTCGCCGGTTCCGGCGTGCTGCTTCCGAACAAGGATCCCTGGGTCGTGGCGAACGCCGTGGCCGGCCTGCTGGCCGACGCCGACCGGCGGATGCAGCTGGTCGCGGCCGCCAGGGAACGCGCCCGGGAGCTATCCCTGCCGGTCACCTCGGCTGCCTTCCTGCGGATCCTCACCGGATGGCTCGCAGAGGCGGGCCACCGGTGACCGGGTCGCTCGCGTTCGTCACCCCGCGGTTCGGCCCGGGCGTCGTCGGTGGGTCGGAGGCCGTCTCCCGCGAGATCGCCGTCGGACTCGCCGGACGCGGGTGGGAGGTCGAGGTGCTGACCACCTGCGCCGTCGACCACTACACCTGGGCGAACGAGCTCGCCCCCGACACGACCGAGGAGGACGGGGTCACCGTCCGGCGCTTCGAGACGGTGGAGTCGCGGACCCGGCTCGGGCACCGGACACACCTCAGCATCTACTACGGCCGCCCGACCACCCCGGACGAGCAGGTCGGCTGGCTCAGCTTTCCGTTCCGAGTCCCAGGGCTCTTCCGGCACCTCCTCCGCCACGGCAGCGGCTACGACGCCGTCTTCTTCTCGCCGTACCTGTTCTGGACCACCACGGTGTGCATGCCGATCGTGGCCGATCGGGCGGTCGTCATCCCCTGTCTGCACGACGAGGTGTACGCCAAGCTGGAGGCGATCCGCCCGGTCCTCGCCGATCCGGCCCGCGCCTGGTTCCTCTCCGAGCCCGAGCACGAGCTTGCGCACCGGCTCGGTCCCGTCACTGAACGTCACAGCGTCACCGGAGCCGGCGTCGATATTCCAGCCTCCTATGACCCGGCGGGTTTCCGGCAACGTCATGGGATCCGGCGTCCGTTTTTGCTCTTTGCCGGGCGGAGGGAGGTGGACAAAGGGTGGAATTGGTTGCTCGACGCCTACGCGGATTCCCTCGAACTTGACGACTCGGGCTTCGACCTCGTCAGTGTCGGGGTCGGGGAAACAGACCTGCCCCGAGGGCTCCTCGGGCGGGTACACGACCTGGGGTTTCTCGATACCGCCGAGCGCGACAACGCCTTTGCCGCCGCCGCCGCGTATGTCCAGCCCAGCCTCATGGAGAGCTTCTCCCGGTCCGTGATGGAGTCGTGGTTGGCGGGGACGCCGGTCCTGGCCCGCGAGGGGAGCGAGGTCGTCGCCTGGCACTGCGAGCGATCGGGCGGTGGTGTCGTGTTCGCTGACGGGGCCGGATTGGCCCGGCGGTTGCGTCACCTGACGGACCATCCGGCGATGGCCGCCGAGATGGCTGAGCGGGGCCGGCGGTATGTCCTCGACACCTACACCTGGCCCGTCGTGCTCGATCGGATGGAAGCCGATCTGAAAGCCATGCTGCACTGAGGCAGCGTCGCCACGCAGCGCTGCACCCGTCGCTGCGGCTCGTGTGGCGGGCGGGGCAGGCGATCTTCGCCCTCCAGTTCGCCGGTCTCCTCGTGCTCAGCTGGCACCTGTGGCACCGCTTCGACCTGACCTCGGACTTCGCCACCTTCTATCAGGCGTGGAGCCAGATCGCCTCGGGAAATCTCAATCCCCACCTGACGATCTTTCCCTACAACTACCCGAATTACGGCTACCCATTCTGGCAGAGCCATTTCGAGCTCCTCATGTGGCCGCTGGCGCTGCTGTGGTGGGTGGGTCAAAGCGGGTTCACCCTGCTCGTCGTTCAGGACCTGGCGCTGTCAGCCGCCTGCCTGGTCGCCCTTCGGTGGGGCCTCGAACTGATCGAGGAATACTGGCCAGCACGTGGCGCCCCGGTGGCGGTGGCCCCGGCGCTCCTCGTCATCCTGGTCGTGAATCCGTGGACGTATTGGACCGCGGCCTTCGACTTTCACTTCCAGCCCATCGCCGTGCTGGCTGTCCTGCTCGCCGGCCGGGACTTCTGGGCGGGTCGCCGTCGAGGCTGGTGGTGGCTGGCGGCGGTGCTCGCCTGCGGGGACGTGGCCGCCACGTACGCCGTGGCCCTCGGCCTCTCGTTGCTCCTCTCCGGCCGGGCGCGGGCGCGGACCGGACTTGTCGTCGTGGTCGTGGCCCTTGCCTGGCTGGCGCTCATCGCGCTCCTCGGGTCGGGCAAGGGGTCGACCGTGCCCTACAGCTACGGCTATCTGGCCCGCCACCCGGTTGGCACGGGGATCGGGGCGACCCTCGCGATCGTCTGGGGGGTGGTGACGCACCCGTCCCTGCCGGCCCACACGGTGTGGTCCCGGCGCCACGAGCTGGCCAGGTTCCTTGCGGCGACCGGGTACCTCGGCACCCTCTCCACGGTCGGGATCGCGATGGCGGTGGTGGTGTTCGGGGCCAACGCGCTGAACGCCTCGGCGAACTTCGTCGGCACCGACGCCGCCTTCCAGAACCTCGCCCCGGTGATGTTCTCTGCGGTCGGTCTGGTCGCGGTGTGCACCTGGCTCGTGCGGCGCCCGGCCGGCCGGCCCATCGTCGTGGTCGCGTGCGTCCTGGTCGTCGCCCAGGCGCTGTACCTGAGCGTCGTGTGGACGCCCCGTGTCCGGACGTTCTTCCAGGTGCCGCCGGCGGCCGCGTCGGCGCTGGCAGAGGTGAAGCGCCGGATCCCGGCGACCGCCCAGGTGGTCGTCTCTCAGGGGGTGATCGGCCGCTTCGGCGGGCGCCGCTTCGCCTATCCGTTCCTGGACAGCTTCCCCGACGGCCAGACGGTCCCGGTGCGCGTCCGCGATGTGGTGTTCGTCTTCACCGACTGGGGAATCGAATCGGCGACGAGCACCCAAACCGCCGCCGCGGTCTCCTACGTGCGCAACGTGCTCCGGGGCGAGGTCGTCCTCGACGCCGACGGCGTCACGGCGCTGCGCTGGTCGGCTCCGCCAGGGAGGAGCTCGGTCACCCTGCCGAAGGGCTAGCTCGACGCGCGGTCAGGACCGGGGCCGGGCCAGGAGGTCGAGGTTCTCCCGCCCGCTCGCGATCCGGATGGCCTCCACGTCCCTGTCGCTCAGGTCCGGCCCACCGGCACCGATCACCTCGATGGCGTAGCCGAGGTCGCGCAGGCGGCGGAGCGGCGCTTCGGGTGCGACGCCCCCGGTGGAGCGGAGGGCATCCGGATACCACTCGAAGACGACCGAAGTGCGCCGGTCGGAGAGGAGGCGCTGCGCCCCGGCGAAGACGGCGGTCTCGACCCCCTCGACGTCCACCTTGATGGCGTCGACCTGGTCCAGACCCCGCTCGGCGAGGAGCTGGTCGAGGGGAAAGGCCGGCACCACATAGGAGCAGGGGATGGCTGCGGTGGCGCCCGACACCGGCCCGAGGGGCACGACCCGCCCGTTGCTGGCGTCGGTCTGCAGCGCCAGCCAGCCCTGCCGATCCGAGGCGGCGCCGGGGAGTACGTCTATCTGGGAGAACCCGTTCTGCTTCTTGCTCCCCTCCAGCAGTTCGCAGTTGCGCAGGTTCGGCTCGACGGCCAGCACCGACCCGGCCGGTCCGACGATCGAAGCCGCGAGGAGGCTGAACCACCCGATGTTCGCCCCGATGTCCACGAAGGTCGCGCCCGGGCGCAGGAGCGAGCGGACCACGGCGGTCACCTCGGGCTCGTAGCGGCCGGTCGCGGTGATGGTGGCGCCGACCGCCCAGTCCGCGGGGTCGACGACGATCGTGAACCCCTCCACCGCGACGGGCTGGTCGAGAGGGGAGGCCGCTCCCGGATGCCGCCGGGCGAACTCGACCGAACCGAGGAGCTCGGCGGCGAGCTCCTGGCGGCCGAGCCGCCCCAGGCGCCGGCGGTAGCCGGCGAGGCCCTCCGCGTCGGGTTCTCGGCCGAGCAGCAGCCGGTACGCGGCGAAGACGTCGGCCTCGCTGGCCGGCGCGTCGGGTCCCGGCGCCGGGGCCCTCTGCAACCCGGCCCGCTTCAGCAGCGCGGAGGCCCCGGTGTCCAGGCGGAGTCGCCGGGCGGCCGAGGTCGCCGCCGGCCGCAGCGCGGCGCCGGTCGTCCGGATCGACGCCGGCCACCGGCCACGAGAGGGTCCCGACCCGAGGAGCGACATCGATTCAGCCCGGCCGGGCCGGGGAGTCGTCCCAGCGGTTGTCGATGCCCGCCCACTGCCTCCAGACCTCGGCCCGTGTCCTGGTCGCCACCGGCGCCCCCGGGGCGGGGCGGACCCCTCCGGTCCACAGTGCCCGGGCCCGGTGATAGGGGGGAAGGTTTCCCGCGGATCGCCTCGCCCAGGTGCTGACGCGGGTCGAGACGGCCCACGGGAGCTCTCCGGCGATGGCCTGTCGCACCCCGCCGTCGGGCCCCTCTTTCCAGCGCTGCGCGAGCGCGCCGAGCGTCTGCGGGAGCGGGCCGTTTCGCACCATGCTGAGCGTCCGGTTCCGCTCCGCCATCACCCGTACGGCGGCCTCGCCCCCGCTGGTGGCGGAACGGCGATGATCGACGGCAGAGGAAGGGTCGTAGACGAGGCGGAGGCCGGCGAGGTTGGCTCGCCAGCACCAGTCGATGTCCTCGTAGTAGGCGAAGAACGTGGGGGCCAGGGGTCCCATACGGTGCCAGGTATCGGCCCGCAACACCAGCGCCGTGCCCGACAACGCGAAGCGGTCCTGTCGCTGGTCGAAGCGGCCGTCGTCGGGGGCGCCGAGGCCCAGGTCACCCGCGTACCCGTCGGGACGGAGGTAGAGCCCGGCACTGTTGATCAGGCGGCACGCCGCCCCCGGCGGTGCGGGCTGGCCGTCGATCAGGACCTCGAACGCCCGGGGGTGGGGGCAGGCTCCCCGGCCGTCCCCACCGCCAGCCGCCCCTTTGAGGGGCACATACCAGGGCCTGCCGGAGATGGTCCAACGCCAGCGGTCGCCTCGCGACTCCTCCGCGCGGTACACGCCGCCGAGGAGCTCACCGATGACCTCGACCCCGTCGACGGTCACCGACCGCAACCGGCGGCCGAGGTGGCGGTGGTCGCCCGGGGCGTCGTGATGGTCGGCCAGCACGACCTCGCGGTAGGTGGTGGCGAGACGGATCTTCGGACCGACGGCTGCAACGTCGGGATCTGCCAGGACCTCCCCGGCACGCGCCAGCCAGCCGGCCTCGGCTGCGGCGTCGTCGTTGAGCAGCGCAATGAGGTCGCCGGTGGTCGAGTCGACGCCCAGGTTGACCCCGCCGGCGAAGCCGAGGTTGCGTTCCGACCGCACCACCCGGGCGCCGGCCCGCCTGGCGATCAGCGAGGCCTCGGCGCCGTCCGACCCGTTGTCGACGACCACGACCTCGTCGGCCTGGTCGACCACGGACCCGACCGCCTCGGCCAGCCATTCGCCGGGCCGGTAGGAAAGGATCACCACCGAAGAGGTCATCGCGACACCGGGCCGAGGCTGGCCGGCCGGACCACCTCCTCGGCCAGCAGAACGGAAACCAGCTTCTTCAAGTCTCTATCTTCACTGGAGGTTGAGAGTGTGAGCTCGGGAACGACCTGGATGCGGACCCTGTCTGCGGGTCGGGCGTCGATCCCCGCCAGGCGGGCGTCCGTCTCATTCGCGACCAGGTAGCGGCGGGCGACGGCGATCACCTCCCGAGCCAGCACCAGGCCGTGTCGCGTCGCGGTGGCGGCATCGAGCCCATGGGCGCCGACCTCAGGGGGCAGACCGGGATAGATGGAGCGCAGGACCGCCGCCACGTCTGTCCCGAGGTCTCCCATCCGGGCGGCCGCCTCGTACAGCCGGGGGAGCCGCACCTGGTGGGCGATGACGACGAGTGGGAGGTCGGCCGCGTCGTGCCGCCGGAGCACGGCCAGGGCGCCGAGATGGACCGGGTGATCGCCGACACAACAGACGACCAGGTCGTAGCCGGCTCGCCAGCCGTCCATCAGCCCGAGCGCTGCGGGCTGCAGGCGGGCTCGTTTGCCGGTCCCGCTCGCGGGGGCGGCATCTCCGTCGACGAAGCGGTCGACCTTGGCGCCGGCGGCCTCGAAGGCGTCGACCAGGTTCTCGCCGAGGCCGGACACGTCCTCGAGATAGCGCGCTTCGGGCGCCTCGCCTCCGCGTCCCCCATCGGACGCTGTGCCCGCCGACGCGGTGCCGGCGACCGGCCGCATCGGAGCGACGACGGCGACACGGAGCTGATGCGCCCAGCCCGGGGTGAGAGACCGACCGCGGTCCCGGTCGAGGAGCTCCTGATAGACGGCTGCGGCGCGATCGGCCACATCAGCCCAGTTCGGGGGCGGGCGCTTCGCAGAGGCCTCGAGCTTCGCCCGGAAGTCGATGTCGGTGAGCCCACGCTCCATGGCGTCAGCCATGGCGGTGACGTCGGTCGCATCGAAGCGGGCGTCGGAGTCGACGAGCTCCGCGAGCGACGAGTTGTCGGCGGCGATCACCGGGGCCCCGCAGGCCTGTGCCTCGACCACGGGAAGCCCGTACCCCTCGTAGAGGGAGGGGAACACCGACAGGTCGGTGGACTGGTACAGCGACACGAGCGCCTCGTCGGACACGTAGCCGGGAAGGAGCACCTGCCCCCCGGCTCCGAGCCGCTCGGCCATCACCCGGTAGTGGTTGGCCTGCAGGGGATCGGCCCGGCACACGAGGACCAGCTGCCATCGGTCGCGGATCGCGGCGGGCAGCGTCGCGTACGCCTCGACCAGGCGGTCGAGGTTCTTCCGCGGGTCGATGGCGCCGTTGTAGACCATGAACCGCTCGCCGAGGCCGGGCACTGCCGCACGTGCGGCGGCAAGGGCGGCGGGGAGGGAGTAGGGGGTCCGGAAGCGGGCGTGCACGCCGGCCCCGATCACCGACACCCTCCGGCGCGGCACACCGAGCAGCCGCACCACGTCGTCCGCCCCCGATTCCGACAGAACCAGGACGTGATCGGCCACCCTCGCCAGTTCCCGGCACGACCGCCAGCGGCGTCGCAGGCCCGGATCGACCAGGTACAGGTCAGGGAAGATGTCGGGGATGAGGTCGTACACGGTGACCACCAGACGCATCTTCTGAGCGGACACCACCCGGGGCCACAACCGGCGTACCGGCACCTCCGGTTCGAATGCGGAGGTCACATGGAACACGCCACCGGGGCCGATCCCCTCCAGATCCGTCGCCGCCTTCCCCGATTCGATGAGGTGCTCGAGGCCGCCCGCCGGCGGCAGCTCGGGATGCAGCAGGACTCGGTCGATCAGATCGGGATGCCGGTCGACGAGAGCGTTCGCGTAGTCGAGGCCGTGGCGTGCGATCCCCCGCTCGCGGTAACTCGGGCTCTGGGGAGCGACCAGGTCGACCACGACCCGGCCCGGGCTCATTCTGCGGGATCCCCGACGCCCGACGCGGCCGGGGTCTGCCGCTCGTCGTCCAGGCGAGCCTCGAGTCGCTCGACCGCTTCGCTCAACGCCTCCACTTCGGCACCGAGCCTGGTCAGCGTGCGGCCGAGGATCTCTGCCACCTCGTCGGATGCGTCGCCCTGCTGGCGGAGCATCCGGGTGAGCTCCACGTTCTCGGCCCGCACGCCCGGGAGGATCGCAGCCACCTCCGCTCTGAGCTGGGTGAGCTCGCGACCGAGGCTGTCGCGTTGGGCCTCGGTCACCGCCTCGAGGCGTGCCTGAAGTTCGTCGAACGAGGGCTGCACGACGCGCACGGCCTGACGGCGAAGCTCCGAGCGGGCTTTGCGGATCGGCCAGTTCATGGTTGGTGAAGTATAGGAATGCCGTCGGCGAGCCCTATGGTTGTCCATGCCCATGGCTCCCACGCCCGCCCCCTCACGGGTACTGCTGGTCGGCAGCTTCCCCCCCATCGGCGGGCCGGCCTCGGCGGCCTCGCTCGCCGCCCTGCGCAGAGCCTGGGCCGAGGGCGACGAGGTGGTCACCGCGTCGCTCCGGCCGGGAGCGGCCGACCTGGTGGCGCGGGTCGCCGGGCCGCTGGCCGGGTGGCGCCTCGAGCGGGCGCGGCTCGCCGCGGACCATCCGCCGAGGCTCGTGCTCGGACTGGAAGGCGGGCAACTGGGCGTGCCGGCGTCCGCCCGCCCCCCCGGAGCGGGCGTCGTGGCCGGAGTACGGGGGGCCGTCGGTCCCTGCGTCGCTCTCCTCGCGGTCGCCGGACTGGTCGTGGCCCTGGACCGCTTCGAGCGGGTGAGCGTCCTCGTCACCGGGCCGCTCGGGCTGCCTCGTCCGCTGCGGGGATTCCTGTGGCGCCATGTCGACGAGGTCGTGGTCGAGGAGGGGAGGGATGAACTGGCGACGGCCGCCGGGTGGCCGGCGGGCCGGCTCCGGATCGTCGAGGCCTCCGAGGGGCCGTCGCGCCACCCCGGGGTGAGCCTCCTCGGTCCCCCCGAGGTCCTCCCGAGGGACATCCCCCTCGTCGTCGCGGGCGCCCTCGGGCGCCGTGTGCTCGGCCGGCGGTTCGAACCACTGCGAGCGCTGGTGATCCGCATTGCGCGGCGGGCCCAGCGGGAACTTTCCGCCCTCCGCTCCTGAGAGCCGGCCACTCCGGCCCCCGGCACCGGGGCCCCTGTCCCCGGACCGCTCCGACCCGGGGGATAGGGTGTCCCCTCGTGTTTGGAGGACTGCAGGCCGTTCGGGTGGGGCGTCGAGTCCGCAAAGCGGGCCTGATCGGGGTGATCGGGGGGCTCACGATCCTCTTCGGATCCGGCTTCTCGCTGGCGCCCGCCACGGCCGCGGTGCCGAACGTGCAGGTCGTGGTGGGCCTCTCCTCCACGGCGGTGCACGCCTCGTCCGTGCTCGGCGGCCTTCCCGGCTCGACCCCCCGAGGGCTGCCGGCGGACCGGTTCACCCTGTCGGTTCCCGAAGGCGAGGTGCCCGGCGTCCTGAACCGCCTGCGGTCGTCGACCGCGGTCTCCTACGCCGATGTGCCACAAGCGGTCCACGCCGCTGCCGTGACGCCCAACGATCCCTGCTACCGGGGGCCGTGCCCCGCCCTGAATCCCGAGCCCTTCGACGAGTCGGGTGCGACCGTGGCCGCCAGCCAACCCAACCTCGCCGCCGTGGACGCCCCGGGCGCCTGGGCCCTCAGCACCGGCAGTCCGTCGGTGAAGGTGGCCGTCCTCGATACCGGCGCGGACCTGACCACCCCGGACCTGGCCGGCCAGGTCATCGCCGGCCCCGACGTGTGCGAACAGGCGGGGGAGTCGGGCTGCGGCACCACCCCGACGGTGTCCGGTGACCAAAGCGGGCACGGCAGCCACGTGGCGGGGATCGTGGATGCGCACACGAACAACGGCACGGGGATCGCAAGCCTCGGGTGGAACACGCGTGTCGAGGCCATCCAGGTCCTCGACAACCAGGGCAACGGCAACACCACCGACGTCGCCACCGGCATCTACGACGCCGTCGCCGCCGGTGACCGGGTCATCAACCTCTCGCTGTCGAACGACTCGTGCGCGGCCAACCCGAACGACTGCGGCCCCGACCCCGACGAGGAGGCGGCAGTCGAGTTCGCCATCGCCCACAACGTGGTGGTCGTGGCTGCGGCCGGCAACGACGGGCAGATGGGCAACGGCCCCACCTTCCCCGCTTCCTATCCGGGGGTCATCTCCGTCGCCGCCGAGGACAACACCGGCGCAATCGAGCCCTTCTCCGAGTCCGGGACCGCCGCCGACATCGCGGCCCCCGGCGTCGACGTCCTCTCCACCTGGAACAACGGCGGCTACGCGGTCCTGACCGGGACGTCCATGGCGGCCCCGGCCGTCTCCGCGGCGGCTGCGCTCCTGATCGCCGCCCACCCGAGCCTGACCGCCTCGCAGGTGTCGTCCCTGCTGATCACGACGGCCAAGCCGATCACCGGGGGCGCGAGCATCTCCGGCGGGGACCTCGACGCCGCCGCCGCGTTGAACGCCGCCCGCTCGGGGGCCGTGAGCACCCCGGGCTACGACGTGGTGGGCGCCACCGGGATGGTGACAAGCTTCGGTCTCGCTCCCGAGTTCGGTTCGGTGACGACGCCGCTCAACCGGCCGGTCGTCGGGATGAGCGACACCCCGGACGGGGGCGGCTACTGGCTGGTGGCCTCCGATGGCGGGATCTTCACCTTCGGGGACGCGCGGTTCTTCGGGTCGACGGGGGCGATCAGGTTGAACAAGCCGATCGTTGGGATGGCGTCGACGCCGGATGGTAGGGGGTATTGGCTGGTGGCCTCCGATGGTGGCGTCTTCAGCTTCGGGGACGCGCGGTTCTTCGGGTCGACGGGGGCGATCAGGTTGAACAAGCCGGTCGTTGGGATGGCGTCGACGCCGGATGGTCGGGGGTATTGGATGGCCGCCTCCGACGGCGGGATCTTCAGCTTCGGGGACGCCCGGTTCTTCGGATCCACCGGGAATCTCGCCCTCGTCAGACCCGTCGTGGGAATGGCTCGCACGAGCGACGGGCAGGGCTACTGGATGGTGGCCTCCGATGGTGGGATCTTCACCTTCGGCGACGCCAGATTCTTCGGATCGGCGGCTTCGTCGGCCCAGCCGGCGCCGATCGTCGGCATGGCTACCTGACCCATCCCGGTCACGTTCCGTGACCTGGCACTTGGCAGCATGATCACGCCCCGCTAACATCACGCGCGGTCTCGGGCGGAGGCCGCGATGGAGGGGTATTCGTGCGTCTCTATTTCCGGTCGCGCCCACGCTTGGCGGCTGTCATCGTGATGCTCCTGGGGCTCTCGAGCCTCACGGCGTTGCCTCTAGCCTCCCCATCTGCATCGGCAACGCCTCTATCAACGGCCACGCCTATCGCCTCGCTCCGTATCTCCGGGCACGGTTTCGGCCACGGACGGGGAATGGGCCAATACGGTGCCTATGGCTACGCCCTCGCCGGTTGGAACTACACGCAGATCCTGTCGCATTTCTACGAGGACACGGTGATGTCCTCGGTCAATCCGCGCGAGCTCATCACCGTCCGCCTCAGCGAGTTCAACAATTCGGCGAGGATCGCCGCCGGGCCCGGCAGCGACACGACGATCCGTGAAGGCAGCATTACCCGCTTCTACGCAGGAACGATCAGGGTGGTGGGGACGGCCGTCTACGACCAGGTTCCACTCGATACCTACGTCGCGGGGGTCGTCCCGGCCGAGTCGCCCGCGTCGTGGGGGACCAACGGCATTGCGGCGCTGCAAGCCCAGGCCATTGCGGCACGTTCGTATGCATTGGCCTACGTCCGCAGTCAATCCACGATCTGCGATTCCACCCAGTGCCAGGTCTACGACGGCGACCCCAATGTGGCCGGTTCGCCGACGCACAGCGCCTTCATCGGATACTCGAACGCGGCGGTGACCGACACCTCGGGTCGCGTGCTGCTCTGCGAGGCTGCGTCGTGTGGGGCGTCGGGGTCCGTGGCGCTCGCCGAGTACTCGTCGTCCACCGGTGGGTACAGCGCAGGGGGCGCCTTCCCGGCCGTGCCCGACGCAGGGGACTCCACCCCCTCGAACCCGAACCACACCTGGGCGGTGTCCGTGCCCGCCTCCGAGGTGGAGGCTGTCTACCCGTCGATCGGGACGCTGACCTCCGCCGTGGTGGACACCCGCAACGGGCTCGGCGACCTGGGGGGCCGCGTCCTCACCCTGACGTTGAGCGGCACCGCGGGGAGCGTGGTGACGAGCGGGATCGACTTCGCCGGCGTGCTCGGGCTCCGATCCAACTGGTTCACCTTCGGCGTGATCCCCGGCGGACCACCCGTCCCGGTGCCGCCGGCGGCGCAGGCGGTGTCCGGCGGGGACGACGGGTACTGGATCGTGGGCTCGGACGGGAGCGTGTTCAGCTTCGGGCGGGCCCCGGCCCTCGGGTCGATGCAGGGGAAGCCGCTCAACGCGCCCGTCGTAGGGATGGCGCCGACCGGGAGCCAGGCCGGGTACTGGCTGGTGGCCGGGGACGGTGGGATCTTCAGCTTCGGGAGCGCCGTCTTCCACGGCTCGACGGGCGGATTGAGGCTGAACGCGCCGGTGCTCGGCATGGCCTCGTCCCTCGACGGCGGTGGCTACTGGCTGGTGGCCGCCGACGGAGGGATCTTCACCTTCGGGGACGCCGTCTTCTACGGCTCGACGGGCGGGATGCGCCTGAACGCGCCGGTCGTGGCCATGGCGCCCACTCCCGACGGGCGAGGGTATTGGCTCGTGGCCTCCGACGGCGGCGTGTTCACCTTCGGTGACGCCCGGTTCTTCGGCTCGACCGGCAACATCCGGCTGAATCAGCCGATCGTCGGGATCGTCCCGAGCTCCGACGGCCAGGGCTACACGCTGGTCGCCCGGGACGGGGGCGTGTTCGCCTTCGGCGACGCCACCTTCGACGGGTCGCTCCCGGGCCTCGGCATCTCCGCCACGGTCACCGGGGTGACGACCACCGCCGACAACCGCGGCTATCTGGTCGTGGCCGACAACGGCGCCGTATACGTCTTCGGGGATGCCCCCTTCGACGGGTCGGTCCCCTCGGTGGACCCGACCTACGCCGGCCGGGCCATCGGGATCTTCGCCCACCGCGTCTGAGCGGTCAGCGGGTGGCGGCGAGGGCCTTCAGGTCGGAGTCCACCATCATCCGGACGAGGTCGGCGAAGCCGACCTCGGGCTTCCAACCGAGCGTCCGGGCGGCCTTGGTGGCGTCGCCGATGAGGAGGTCGACCTCGGCCGGCCGGAAGAACTGCTGGTCGATCTCCACGTGGTCCTCCCACCGAAGGCCGACATGGTCGAAGGCAATCTGGCACAGCTCCCGGACCGGGTGTGTCTCGCCCGTCGAGATCACGTAGTCGCCGGGCGAATCCTGCTGCAGCATCATCCACATCGCCCGCACGTAGTCCGCGGCGTATCCCCAGTCCCGCTGGGCGTCGAGGTTCCCGAGCTTCACCTTTTCCTGCATCCCGAGCTTGATCGCGGCCGCGTTGAAGGAGACCTTGCGCGGGAGGAACTCGAGCCCGCGTCGCGGGCTCTCGTGGTTGAACAGGATCCCCGAGCTGGCGTGCAGGCCGTAGCTCTCCCGGTAGTTGACGGTCATCCAGTGGCCGTACACCTTCGCCACCCCGTAGGGGCTGCGGGGATAAAACGGCGTCGCCTCGCTCTGGGGGACCTCGACCACCTTCCCGAACATCTCACTCGAGCTGGCCTGGTAGAAGCGGATGGAGGGGTCCGTGAGGAGGATGGCGTCGAGCAGGCGGGTCACCCCGAGGGCCGTCACCTCGCCGGTCAGGACAGGTTGGGCAAAGGAGGTCTGGACGAACGACTGCGCCGCGAGGTTGTAGACCTCGGTGGGC
>WQVT01000004.1 GCA_009785715.1 Acidimicrobiaceae bacterium
AGCGAGAAGAACTTCTCCGACACCAGCGCCTTGATGGGGGCCGTGTACATCGATCGGCGTCCGTCGGCCAGGGCGGCGAGGTGGGCGCCCATCGCAACGAGGCTCTTGCCCGACCCGGTCGGGGTGTTCAGGATGACGTTGGAGCCGGCGAAGACCTCGAGCAGCGCCTCTTCCTGGGCCGGGTACAGAGCTCGTCCCGTGCCCGCCGCCCAGCGGGCAAAGGAGTCGAGGACCTCGTCCGGGCTCGAGGGCGCAGCCGCAGCGTCGTCGAGAGCGGCGAGGTCGGCGAGGGCAGGCACGGACCCCAGGGTACGGTTCGGGTGTGACCGTGCCCTCCGGCCCAACCGCCAACGACCCCGCACCCGCCCACGACCCTGCACCCGCCCACGACCCCGGACCCTCCGAGGGCCCCTTCGATCTGGAGATCACCGACCGGCTCCTCGCCACCACCCGCTCCGTGCGCAGGCGGCTGGACCTGACCCGGCCGGTCGAGCCGGCCGTCGTGCTCGACTGCCTGCGCCTGGCGTGCCAGGCCCCGACGGCCAGCAACACCCAGACCTGGCGGTGGGTGGTGGTGACCGACCCGGGAAGGCGCGCCGCGCTCGCCGAGTTGTACCGGGAGGCGGGCGGCGCCTACCTCCGCCAGCGGGCGGAGAGCGGGCTCGTCGGCCAGGACAAGCGGGTGGTCGACAGCGCCGCCTACCTGAACGACCACCTCCACGAGGTGCCGGTGCACGTGGTCCCCTGCATCGTCGGGCGTCCCGAAGGGCGGGGCCCCGAGGGACTCGCGGCGTTCTACGGCTCGATCGTGCCGGCCGCCTGGAGCTTCATGCTCGCCCTCCGGGCACGGGGGCTCGGTTCGGCCTGGACCACCCTGCACCTGCGCAAGGAGAAGGAGGCGGCCGCGCTCCTCGGGATCCCCGACGACGTGACGCAGGTCGCGCTGCTACCCGTTGCCTACACGATCGGCGCCGATTTCCGCCCCGCCGACCGGCCGCCGGTGGAGGGCATCAGCTTCTGGGACTCGTGGGATTCGGCGCCGCCGGCGGTCTGATTCTCCCCGCCGGGCCCTCTAGAGCCAGCCGACGCGGGCCCCGCCCACCGGCTCGGCCGGCGCCGGCGCCAGGTCACCGTGCCAGACGCCGTCGAGCATCCGGCCGACGGTGGCGACGATGTCGGGGGCGGCCGCCGCCAGCCCCCGCTCGTCGGACTTGGTGACGCGGTCGGCGGGGACCCCTGCACGGGCGAGGAGGGCTGCAGGATCGGCGAGCTGGCCGGCCAGCCAGCTGAGCGGGTCGGCGGAGAGCTCCGGCTCGAAGAATCGACCCCCCGGCTCCCACCCCTCGAAGCGGGGGTGGTGGTGCGCCCGATCGAGGGTCCCCGGGGCGGCGTCGAGGGAGCCGAAGAGATCGACGCGCCACACGGGCCGTTCGAAGCCGATCGGCACGCCGGCGTACACCGAGCCCTGCGGTTCGCCCCGGTCCACCAGCCGGATCTCGAGACGGACGCCCCGCTCGGGCCCTTCCTGGCCGGACTTCTGAACGGGATCGAGGAAATACGTGTCCCCGACCAACACGCCGATCGTCTCGAATCCGAACGCTGTGAGCATCGCGCCTCCCTCTCTTCTCGGGTCAGCGTAGACGGCGTGCCCCCCTTGCCCGCCTCTCCGAGGCGGCGGTTCGAGCGCCGCCATCGGCATCGGGGGCAGGCCGGCGGACGCGGCCGCCCTCCACCACCACGCCCTCGGCGGCCAGCCTCCTGGCGTGCTCGGCCTCGTGACCGGGGACCAGGCGCCCGGCGGCGTTGACCACCCGCCACCACGGCAGACCATCGCTGCCGGCCAGGATCGAGCCCACCGCCCGGGCCGCACCCGGATAGCCGGCCTGGGCGGCGACGTCGCCGTAGGAGACGACCTCACCGGGAGCCAGACCCCGGATCACCTCCAGCGCCCGCTCCCGCAGGCCCGCCCCCGGAGCCGGCAATCTCAGCCCCCGGAGGTCCAGAGGTCCGCACCTTCCGGAGGTCGCGGGTCGTCCGGATGGTCGAGCCAGCCGTGCGGGAGGGCAACCGGGCGCGGTCCGTCGGTGTGACCCCGCGCCAGGCGCCTGCCGTCCACGGGCAGGCTCACCGCCGGGTCGAGGGTCGAGGTGAGCGAGGAGAGCTCGCCCAGGGATCCCACCTGCGAGAGTCGCCGGCGCATCTCGCCACCGACGGGGTAGCCGGTCAGGTACCAGGACGTGTGCTTGCGAAAGTCGCGGATGCCGCGTTCGGGCCCCAGGGTGTCGCAGAGCATCTCGGCGTGGGTGGACATCACCTCCATCACGGTGCCGAGAAGCGGAGCGGGTGGCACCGGCCGACCCGCCATCGCGGCGGCCAGTTCGGCAAACAGCCACGGGCGTCCCAGGCAGCCGCGGCCGACCACCACCCCGTCGCAGCCGGTGGCGGTCATCATGGCCAAGGCGTCGGCGGCCTCCCAGATGTCGCCGTTGCCGAGCACCGGCAAGCCGGGGAGGGCCGCTTTGAGCTCGCCGATCACCTCCCAGCGGGCAGGTCCCGAGTAGCGCTGCTCGGCCGTGCGGGCGTGCAGGGCGACTGCCGACGCCCCCACCTCGGCGGCGAGCCTCCCGGCCCTGATGGCGCTCGTGTGGGCTTCGTCGAGCCCGATGCGCATCTTCACCGTGACGGGAACTCGACCCGCCGCGCCGACGGCGGCGGCCACGACGTCGGCGAACAGGACCGGGTGCAGGGGAAGGGCGGCGCCACCGCCCCGGCGGGTGACTTTGGGCGCCGGGCAACCGAAGTTCAGGTCGACGTGGTCGACGCCGACCTCGTCCACGAGGCGGCGCACGGCGGCCGCCATGACCCGGGGGTGCACCCCGTAGAGCTGCACGCTGTGGACGGCCTCACCGGGTGCGCGGGCAACCATGTCGAGGGTGCGCGGGTTGCGCTCGACGAGCGCCCGGGCCGTGATCATCTCGCTCACGTACAACCCACCGCCGTAGCGGGCGCACAACGCCCGGAAGGCGGGATTGGTGACGCCCGCCATCGGCGCCAGCACCACCGGAGGGTCGATAGAGAGGGGGCCCAGGCGCAGCGGGGCCGGGGACGGCGCGACGGCAGGCGCCGGCGAGGACCGCGCCAACGTGTCCATCGCCGCCCTGTCCGCCACGGCCGTGTTCGTCACGGCCGTGTTCGTCACTGCGGTGCCCAAAGGTCGGTGTACGAAATGCCCAAGGCGGCCAGCATGGCACGGAAGAGGGGAACCGACAGGCCGATGACGTTGCTCGGGTTTCCCTCTATCCCGTCGACGAACGCGCCGCCCCGCCCGTCGATGGTGAATGCGCCGGCGACTTCCAGCGGCTCGCCGGTGGCGACATAGGCGTCGATCTCGGCGTCGGTGGGATGCCCGAAGTGGATGACCGTCGTCTCCACCCGGCCGATCGACGCCGGGGCGGATTCGCCGGCAACGGCGCCGGCATCCGAACCTGCACCTTGCCTTGGATGCGACGTGTCGATCAGGTGGTGGCCCGTGTGCAAGAGCGCGCGCCGGCCACGCAACCGGCGCCACTGCTCCACGGCGGCCGGCGCATCCGGCGGCTTGCCGTGCGCGGCACCGTCGAGCTCGAGCAACGAATCGCAGCCGAGGACGAGGGCACCTTCGACCTGCGGCGCCCGGGCGACGGTCTCGGCCTTGGCCCGGGCAAGGCGTGCCGTGAGCCGGCGAGGGTCCGGGGCGTCGAAGCCGGCCTCCTCCAGGCCGCTCACGACGACTTCCGGTTCCAGCCCGGCGCGTCGCAGCAGGCCCAGACGGGCCGGCGAGGCGGAGGCGAGGACGAGCCGGCGGCCGGCCGTGGCGCCTCAGTCCTTGGTGGCCACGTGGTTCGGGACCACGTGCAGGCCCGGCTCGAACCGGGCGGTGGTCGCCTCGCCGCCCACCACTTCAGCGTCAGTGCCCACTTCAGCTTCAGGGCCGCTCCCGGCGTCGCCGAAGATGCCGACCAGCTCCTGCCGGCAACGGGCGCACGGCCCGTAGAAGCGCTCGGTGGCGGGGTCTCCGCAGCGCGGGCAACGGAACTCGAGATCGGCGTCGACGGCGGTGGGCACCCTGGTCAGGGTAGTGGTCGGAGCCCGTTCCCCCGTGGTTACCCGAGGAGAGCTAGGCCTTGCCGATGAGGCCGAGTTCGGCCGAGCACTGCGGCCACTGGCTCCAGCCCACGGTCGTGGCGAGCTGGACGGCCGCCTGGTCCTGCACGGCGGGCGGCTCCAGGTCGGGGCGGCCGGGATAGCCGAGATTGGTCCACGTCTGCTGGCTGAACTGGTATGCCCCGTAGAACCCGTTCCCGGTGTTCGTGGTGTAGTTGTCGCTCGACTCGCAGTTCCGCAGTTCAGCGAGATCGGTGGCCAGGCTCCCGCTCACGGGGCTGGCCGCCGGCGGTGGGGCGGTGGTGGGGGGTGGCGGCGGGGCCGTGGACGGTGGCGGCGGAGGTGGTGGGGGTGCGGTCGTCGGGGCGGCCGTCGGGGCCGGGGCGGTCGCGGGCGGGATCGTGGCCGGCGGGATCGTCACGGGGCTTGTCGTCGGGGTGGAGGTCCTCGTGGTGGGTGCGGCGGCGGTGGTGGGGGGACTGGCCGACACCTGGCTGGCGACGGTCTTGACGAGACCGTCGTTGACCGGGGCGCCTTGGGAGGCGGCCTGCGCCGCCGCGGCTCTTGCGGCAGCTGTGCGCGCGTCGGCCTCGGCCCGGGCCTTGGCTGCCGCCTCGGCGCGGGCGGCGGCGGCCGCCGCTGCGGCTGCCTCGGCCTGCAACTGCTGGAGGCGGCTCTGCAGCGCGTCCAGTTGGCTCTGCTCGTTGGCGGCGGTGGTCAGGGCCTGCCGGCGGGCTTTGGCGGCGTTCGCCAACGCGATCCGATTGGCCCGCTGTTCCTGCCTCAACTGCACCTCGTCGCTGCGGACCTGGCGTTGCTGGAGGTTCAGCTGGTCAACGGTCTCGTTGACATCGCCGGAAGCCACCGTGAGGTACTCGGCACCGATGGCCGGGTTGGTCCGGTCCACCTCCGGGGCGATCCTCACGCCGCCGGTGTAGGCGCGCACGGCCGCCTGCCGGAGATCGGACCGGCTGGTGGCCACCGCAGCCTGCACGTTCCTTAAAGAGTGCCGATCGCTGGCTATTTGCTGAAGCAATGTCGCAGATTGCAGCTCGGCCGTCTGGTACGCCGTCGTGAACCGGTGAATGGTCTGCGACTGCGCGGTGATCCTGGCCTCCTCGAGCGAGATGCTTGCCCGGACCGAGGCGATGCTTTCCCGGCCGAGGTTTTCACGGCCGAGGTTTTCACGGCCGATCGTGCCCGCTGAGGCCCGCCCGACGCCGACGGTCAGCAGCGCGACCAGGGCCGCCAAAATCAGGACGACCGTCGATCGTGCGGTACTGCGGCCCACTCGATCGGGGCCCGCTTCGGCCGGTCCGGCGATGAGCTCCAAGACGAATCGTGACCCTAGTCACCCCTTCAATGCCACTCAAGGATTCTCCATGTCGGCCCGGGGTTGTCGGGGACACGTCTCGGGGCAGAAGATGGCGCCGTGCAAAAACTTGGGACGCCGCCGATCGCCGAACGACTCCGGGCGTTCGGCACCACCATCTTCGCCGAGATGTCGGCGCTGGCGGTACGGACCGGCTCGGTAAACCTCGGGCAGGGCTTTCCCGACACCGACGGCCCGCCCGAGATGATCGAGGCGGCGGTCGAGGCCCTGCGCCGGGGTGACAACCAGTACCCCCCGGGCCCGGGGATCCCCGCCCTGCGCGAGGCCGTCGCCCGC
The DNA here is from genome assembly GCA_009785715.1 of Acidimicrobiaceae bacterium. Taxonomy (GTDB): domain Bacteria; phylum Actinomycetota; class Acidimicrobiia; order Acidimicrobiales; family Palsa-688; genus WQVT01. Next base: position 5,813 of record WQVT01000004.1, read on the forward strand.
CATCAGCGACGCTTCTACGACATCGAGGTGGACCCCGACGGCGAGATCCTGATCACGGCGGGGGCGACCGAGGCGCTGACCTCGGCCGTCCTGGCCCTGTGCGATCCCGGCGACGAGGTCATCGTCTTCGAGCCCTACTACGACTCCTACGCAGCGGCGATCTCGATGGCCGGTGCGCGGCGTCGGGTCGTTCCACTGCGGGCCCCGGATTGGCATTTCGATCCCGATCAGCTGGCGGCTGCGGTTACCGAGCGAACGCGCCTGCTTCTCCTGAATTCCCCACACAACCCGACGGGCAAAGTGTTCTCGCGCGCCGAGCTCGAGGCGGTGGCCGGGGTCTGCCGCGACCACGACCTGCTGGCCCTCACCGACGAGGTCTATGAGCACCTCATCTTCGACGGTGAACACGTCCCTTTGACCACCCTGGAAGGCATGGCGGACCGGACGTTGACCGTGTCGAGCGCCGGCAAGACCTTCTCGTTCACCGGGTGGAAGGTCGGATGGGTGTGTGGGCCCGAACCGCTGGTGACGGCGGTGCGCACGGCGAAGCAGTTCCTCACGTACGTGAACGCCGCCCCCCTCCAACCGGCCGTCGCCGTGGGACTGGACCTGCCGGACCGGGTCTATCAGGGCATCGCAGCGGAGCTGCGTGACCGGCGGGACCAGCTGTGCGCCGGGCTCAGCGACCTCGGCTTCGGCGTCCGCCCGCCCGCCGGGACCTACTTCGCCAGCGGGGACATCGCGTCGCTGCCCGACGCGTGGGGTACCGACGCCGTCGAGTTCTGCCGGCTGCTGCCCGAACGCTGCGGGGTCGTCGCCATCCCGCTGTCGGCGTTCACCGACCGTCCCGACGACGTGGCGACGCTGGTCCGCTTCGCGTTCTGCAAGCGACCCGACGTGCTCGACGAGGCGCTCCGTCGCATGGGTGCCGGGAGCACCGGCGGCTCGACGGGCGTGGCGGGCGTCGCGGGTAGGCCCTAGCCGGGCCCGGTAGGGACAGCGAGGGGGCCGGCCGAACCCCGGGGGTCGCCGGCGCGGGCGAGCAGATCGAGGACCACCGGCGGCAGCCGGCCCTCGACGACGTCGGCGATGCTCACCTCCTCCAGGACCTCGCGCAGCGCGACGCGCACCGCGATCCAGACGTCGGCCAGGTGGTCTGCGGGCGGGGTGTACTGCAGATCCTCGGGTCGCTCGCCGGCGACATTCGCCAGCGGCCCGTCTATGGCGCGCAGAACCTCCGCCAGGGAGATCTCGGAGGCCGGGCGTGCCAGCCGGTAGCCGCCCTCGGTGCCACGCTGGCTGAAGACCACCCCCCGCCGCCGGAGTTGGGAGAGCAGGTTCTGCAGGAATCGCGGCGGGATGTCCTGGGCCTCGGCCAGTTCGACGACCGGGACCGGCCCGCCCCCGGCTGCGGTGAGTTCGGCCAGGGCTCGGATGCTGTACTCGGCCTTGGCGGAGATCTCCATACCGGCGAGTATGGTCCGTTCTGCCGGGCTCGAGGGGGTTCACCTCCCTCGGGCCCTACGCTTGTCGCATGGATGCGCCCGCCGGCACCGATCCGGCCCCCAGTGAGGAGCTCGCAGGGCGCCTCGGCGACGTGTCGGTCGAGCTTGGGCCCGACGGCGTGGCGACGGTCGAGATCCACCGGCCTCCCGCCAACTTCTTCGACGTCGCCCTGATCCGTTCCCTGGCCGAGGCCTACGACCGGCTCAGCGCCGGCGACACCCGGGCGATCGTGCTTTGCGCCGAGGGCCGCCATTTCTGCGCCGGCGCCGACTTCTCCGGCGCCAGCACCGCCGAATACGTGGACACCGGGCAGGCGGCCTCCCTCTACGCCGAGGGGGCCCGGCTGTTCGAGGTCGCGGTGCCGGTCGTGGCCGCCGTGCAGGGGGCCGCCATCGGCGGGGGGCTCGGCCTGGCGTGCTCAGCCGACTTCCGTGTCGCGTCCGTCGAATCGCGGTTCTCGGCAAACTTCGCGCGACTCGGGTTCCACCATGGATTCGGTCTGTCGATCACCCTTCCCGACATCGTCGGCGGGCAACGCGCCGCCGAGTTGCTCTACACGGGCCGCCGGATCGGGGGCGAGGCGGCGGCGGCGATCGGGCTCGCCGATCGGCTCGTCCCGAGCGAGCGGATCCGGGAGGAGGCCCACGTCCTGGCGGCCGAGATCGCCGGATCGGCTCCCCTCGCGGTGCGCTCCATCAAGGCGACCCTTCGCGGCAACCTTGCGGACCGGATTCGGGAGGTGACCCCCCGCGAGGACCGCGAGCAGGCCCGCCTGCGGGTCACCGAGGACTTCGCCGAGGGCGTGGCGGCCAGCGCCGAACGGCGCGAGCCGCGCTTCCACGGTCGCTGACTCCTCTGGTCGTCCATGGGCTCGCGGGGGCTCGGTGGTCAGTGCAGCTCGTGATACGCGCCCACGATGCCGAGCACGACCGCCAGGATCAGCAGGCCGATCATGCAGAAGCTGAACACCACGTCGGCTTTGTGGGTCTTGAGCGCGTAGATCCCCACCACCTGGGCCAGCACCAGACAGACAGCCGCGACGATCAACAGGGTCACGGGCGGGCGCCAGGGCGGGAAAACATCCCCGAGAAGCTATCCCTCCGCGCAGCGCCGGTGTTGGCTTGCCGAGCGGTAGCGCTGCGGATCGGACCACGCACCGGTGCGCTCGTCGAACTCCGCGGCTTCGGCGGCCATCCACTCCCGTCTTCCGGCCCGCACGGCGGTCGACGACACCTCGAACAGCTCGTCGGAGATCGACAGCGGCTGGACCCGCTCGGGCACGGGTGCCGGCTGGGGAAAGGGGGGTCGGGGGGCGACGAGCGCCAGGGGCAGCCGGGCGGCGGCTTCGTCCCGGGCCACCCGGGATCCGCCGTACCAGACCGGGTCGACGACCTGGGCCCATTTGTCGGCACCGAGGACGACGGCGGCCGCGCCGGCCGCGATGTCGGCGAGCAGCTGATCGGAGGTCAGCCGCACCCCGAGGTGGCGGCGGTTGGCGGCCACCCGCCGCAGGACCTCGATGCGGTCCTCCAGGCTCGGTACCGTGACGGCCGGCTTGCCGAGCGGGGAGCGCGAGACGACGAGATCGACCCGGTCCAGGCCCCCCACGCGGAGCGCCTCTTCGGCGATCGCCAGGTGGGCAATGGTGGGCGGGTTGAAGCTGCCCGGATAGACCCCCACCCGCAACCCGGAATCCTCGGTCGCACCCACGCACCCAGTGTGGCGCCTAATTTCCGGACATGGGCAATCCGGACGGGGGGAACACCAGATCGGTCGCGCTCCTCCGCGGCATCAACGTCGGCGGGCGGCGCAAGGTCTCGATGACCGACCTCGCGGCCGCGTTCAGGGCCGCCGGCTGTCACGATGTGGTCACCTACATCCAGAGCGGGAACGTGGTCTTCCGGTCCCCGGACGGCGACCCTGCATCCGTGGTGCCGAAGCTCGAGTCTGCGGTTGCCGGCATGGCCGGTTTCGAGGTGCCGGTGGTTGTCCGCAGCGCGGCGGCGCTCGCCGGCGTCGTCGCCGGCCAGCCGTACCGGGCGGAGGACCCGGCGCATCTGCACGTCTGCTTCCTCGGCGCCGAGCCGTCGGCCACGGCCCTCGGCCGCTTCGCCGAGGCCGCCGTGCCTCCCGAGGAGTTCAGGCGCTCGGGCCTGGATGTCTACCTCCGCCTGCCCGGCGGCATGGGCCGCTCGAAACTGGGCCTGGCGGTCGACCGCTTGGCGGTGCCGGTCACCGTGCGGAACTGGCGGACGGTCGAAAAGCTGGCCGAACTGGCCGGCGCCACCCCCTGAGGCGGTTCGGGCGCCGGCCCTGTTCGGTTTCGGTGCTGTTGTCGCTGAAAGGATCCGGCCGGATCAGTACCGGTAGGACTCGGACTTATAGGGGCCCTCGATGGGCACGCCCAGATAGTCGGCCTGACGCTCGGTCAGAGGCGTCAGGTGCACGCCCAGCTTGGCCAGGTGCAGACGCGCAACCTTCTCGTCCAGGTGGCGGGGGAGCACGTAGACCCCGATCGGGTAGTTCTCGGTGTGGTTGAACAACTCGATCTGCGCCAGCACCTGGTTCGTGAAGCTCGCCGACATCACGAAGCTCGGGTGCCCCGTGGCACAACCGAGGTTCACGAGACGGCCTTCGGCGAGGACGATGACCGAGTGCCCGTCCGGAAAGTCCCAGGAGTCGACCTGCGGCTTGATGTTCGTCCGCTTGATCCCGGGCACCCGGGCGAGCCCGGCCATGTCGATCTCGTTGTCGAAGTGGCCGATGTTGCAGACGATGGCGTTGTGCTTCATCTGCCCCATAGTCTCCGCCGTTATCAGGTCGCGGTTCCCGGAGGCGGTGACGACGATGTCGGCGTAGCCCACGACCTCGTCGAGGGTCAGGACCTGGTAGCCCTCCATGGCCGCCTGCAGGGCGCAGATCGGGTCGATCTCGGTGACGATCACCCGGGCCCCCTGGCCGCGCAGCGATTGCGCGCAGCCCTTGCCGACGTCGCCGAAGCCGCAGACCACGGCCACCTTGCCGGCGATCATCACGTCCGTCGCCCGGTTGATCCCATCGACGAGCGAGTGCCGGCAGCCATAGAGGTTGTCGAACTTGGACTTGGTGACCGAGTCGTTGACGTTGATCGCCGGGAACAGCAGCTTGCCGGCCTCGGCGCGCTGGTAGAGGCGGTGCACGCCCGTGGTGGTCTCCTCGGTCACGCCCTTGATGCCCGCCGCCATGTCGGTCCAGAGGTGGCCGTTCTCCCGCAGCGTGCGGTTCAAGGTGGCGAGGATGAGGGCGTACTCCTCGGAGTCCTCGGGGCCCAACTCGGGAACCGAGCCGGTCGCCTCGCACTCGGCGCCGAGGTGGACGAGCAGGGTGGCGTCCCCACCGTCGTCGAGGATCATGTTCGGGCCGGCTCCGTCAGGCCAGCGGAGGGCCTGCTCGGCGCACCACCAGTACTCCTCGAGGGTCTCGCCCTTCCAGGCGAACACGGGGATCCCGGCGGCGGCGACGGCGGCCGCGGCGTGGTCCTGGGTGGAGAAGATGTTGCAGGAGGCCCAGCGGACCTCGGCGCCGAGGGCCACGAGGGTCTCGATCAGGACGGCCGTCTGGATGGTCATGTGCAGCGAGCCGGTGATCCGGGCGCCGGCCAGCGGCTTCGTGTCGCCGTATTCCTCGCGGATGGCCATCAGGCCGGGCATCTCGACCTCGGCGAGGTTGAGCTCCCGGCGGCCGAAATCGGCCAAGCCGATGTCGGCGACGCGGTACGCGGGGCTGGCGGTGGGGGAAATCGTGGACAAAGGGGGTCTCCTTGGCATCGAGCGTCACGACTGGCCGCACGCGAGGCGGCGGAATCACGCCCGCGTCGGGGCGCGGACCGCTGCAGCGTGCCTCGCCCGGCAGGGTCGTCCGACCCGGATCCTCGAGGATCCGACCTTCTGGTCAGCCCGGATACCAGAAGCATACGGGCTACGGTCCAGATGTGTCAGATGATCTCGGCCTCGAAGTCAACGCGGCACCGCTCGAGCGTGTCCTCGTGGTGACCGCCCACCCCGACGACGTCGACTTCACCGCGGCGGGGACGGTGGCGGCCTGGACGGCGGCGGGCGTGTCGGTCTCCTACTGCATCTGCACCGACGGCGACGCCGGGGGGTTCGACCGTGAGCTGCCCCGCGCCGAGATGGCCGGCATCCGCCGGACCGAGCAGACCGAAGCCGCCAAGGTCCTCGGCGTAACCGACCTGCACTGGCTCGCGTTCCCCGACGGCGCTCTCGAGGCGAACCTGGACCTCCGGCGCGCGATCAGCCGGGTCATCCGGACCGTCCGGCCCCAGCGGGTGCTCTGCGAGAGCCCCGAGCGCAGCTGGCAGAGCGTCTATGCCAGCCACCCCGACCACCTGGCTGCAGGGGAGGCCACGCTCTGCGCCGTGTACCCCGACGCCCGCAACCCGTTCGCCTTTCCCGAGTTGCTGGCCGACGGGCTCGAGCCGCACGCCGTCGCCGAGGTCTGGATCATGGGCCCCGGCGAGTCGGACCGCGTCGTCGACGTCACCGACCACCTGGAGCGCAAGCTCGAGGCGCTTCGCTGCCACGTGAGCCAGGAGACCGACCGCGACGGGCACCTGGAGGAGCGGATGAGGGCGTGGATGGGGAGCAACGCGAGCGCCGGCGGGCTGGCGGCCGACCGGCTGGCCGAGTCGTTCCGCTACTTCGCGACCGCCTGAGCGGCAGGGCTAAGAGCCGGCCGCGTCCAATCGTTCAGGGGTCGGGCGGTCAGGGGTCGGGGCGCTCGACGAAGGGGCGGTCCCGGTCCACGCGGGGCTCGCGGGGCAGGCCGAGGACCCGTTCACCCACGATGTTGCGCTGGATCTCGTCGGTCCCCCCACGGATCGACAGCGAGGGGCTCATCAGGAACATCGTCTCCCAGGCGTCGTCCGCCGTCTCGCCGGTGACGCCTCCCGCTCCCTCGGCGGCCAGCGCCAGGCTGGCGACCTCGCGGAGGAGCCGGCCGGAGAGCAGCTTCGACCCCGAGTCGCCCGGGCCCGGCACCCGTCCCCGCGCCCGCCCGATCCTCGAGCGGAGCTCATGCAGCCGGACGATCCGGAGGTCGGCGACGGCCCGGGTCAGCTGGTCGCGCAACCATGGCCGCTCCGAGAGGCCGTTCGCCTCGGCCAGCCCGGCAAGCTCCTCGAGCGTCACGCCGAGGTCGCCGGACAGCGAACCGCGTTCGAAGCTCAGGCAGGTGATAGCCACGCCCCAGCCGTCACCCGGTTCGCCGATGCGGTCGGTGTCGGGCACGACCACGTCGTCGAGGAACACCTCGTTGAAGTGCGCGTCGCGGTTCATCTGGACGAGGGGGCGGACCGTGATGCCCGGCGTGGCCATGTCGAGCCCGAAGGCCACGATCCCCGCATGCTTGGGCACGTACGGGTCGCTGCGCGCCAGGAAGATCGAGCGCTGGGCGTAGTGGGCGCGGCTCGTCCACACCTTCGAGCCGGTCAGGTGCCAGCCGTCGGCCCGCCGTTCGGCGCGGGTCTTCAAATTCGCCAGGTCGGAGCCGGCATCGGGCTCGGAGAACCCCTGGCACCAGATCTCCGTCCCGTCGCGAAGCGGCGGGAGCCAGCGGGCCTTCTGCTCTTCCGTGCCGTGCACCAGAAGGGTCGGCCCGACGAGCTCCAGGCCGACGTGCCACGGGTACAGATCCGGGAGCCCGAAGCCCGACAACACGTCGACCACCACGTCGGCCTCCCGGCGGGTGAGCCCCATCCCCCCGTGCTCGACCGGCCAGGTCGGCACCGCGTAGCCGCCCGGGCCGAGGAGGGCGAGGAGACGCCGGCCCGGGTCCAGGTCGTCGTTGCCGGCGCCCATAACCGTCTGGTGCGACCCGGGCGCACGGGCCGTCAACAGCGCCGACAGCTCCTGCTCGATCCGCCGGCGGAGTGGCGCCAGGTCGTCACCATCCTCGTCGATGGAAGGGTTGTCCGGCGGCGGCTTCTCGGACGGTGGAGGCGGAGTCACGGCCGGAACCTACGCTCGCCGGCGTTGACGGGCAAGCGGGCCGTCAGGCGCCCCGGGGGCAGTGTTCGGCCGGGCAGACGTCGGGGGCCGGCTCGAGCGAGGAGAGGCCGGCGCGGGGGAACGAGGGGTCGCACCGCTGCTGGATCAGCGCCCGGATGCCGGCGACGAAGGCCGGGTGGGTGCCGGCTGTGCCGGCCCGCACCAGGCGGATCCCAACTTCGGACGCGACCGCGGCCAGCTCGACGTCGAGGTCGTAGACGACCTCCATGTGGTCCGATACGAAGCCGATCGGGGCCACGACCACGGCGGGGGTGCCCGCCGGGAGCGCCCGGACGGCGTCGGCGACATCCGGTCCCAACCATGGTTGGCCGGGGGGGCCGGAGCGGCTCTGGTACACGACCCTCGGGGACCCTCCCCAGCCGGCGCGGGCCGCCACCAGCCCGGCCGTCGCCTCGAGTTGCGCGCGGTAGGGACAGCGCTCGGCCATCGCCTCGGGGATGCTGTGGGCGCTGAAGAGCACCTCCGCGCCCGGCCCCGCTTCGGCAAGGGCGACCTCGAGGCGCTCGGCGTTGGCCTGCACGAAGCCGGGGTCGTCGAAGTACGCCCGGATCTTGTCCACGACGGGTGCCCGTCCGCCCAGTGCGGCCCGGGCGGCGTCGATGTCGTCGAGGTACTGGCGGCACCCGCTGTACGAGGAGTAGGCGGAGGTGACGAGCGCCAGCGCCCGGCGGACCCCGTCGGCGGTCATCTGCGACAGGGTGTCGGTCAGGTACGGCGCCCAGTTCCGGTTCCCCCAGTACACGGGCAGGTGTGGACCCTGCGCGTCCAGTTCCGCCCGCAGGGCGGCGACCAGGGCGCGGTTCTGGGCATTGATGGGACTGACGCCGCCGAATTGGTGGTAGTGCCCGGCCACCTGCTCGAGTCGGGCGCGGGGAACGGGGCGCCCTCGCAGCACGTTCTCGAGGAACGGGATGACGTCGGCCGGCCCTTCGGGGCCACCGAAGGAGACGATCACGACGGCCTCGTAGGGCAGCAGAGCGTCGTAGGCGGGTGGGGGATCGGCGGGGACCGCTTCGGCGCTCGACACGGGTCCCAGGGTAGGAAAGGCGTCCGGTACCCTGCCGCGGCGATGGCAGTGCTGGTGGATCTCGACCACGTTTCGGCGCGCCGCCCGGATCGACCGCTGTTCGAGGACCTGTCGCTGACGGTCTCCGACGGGGACCGGGTCGGGGTGGTCGGCATCAACGGCACCGGCAAGTCGACCCTGCTCCGCCTGATCGCCGGGGTCGAGGAGCCCGAAGAGGGCCTCGTCCGTCGCGGCCGGGGGACCTCGGTCGGCTGGCTCGACCAGGATCCGAGGCTCCCGGAGGGCACCGTGACCGAGGCGGTGGGCGGCGGGTGGGAGGAGGCCGCGATCCTGGATCGGCTCGGGATGGGCCCGCTCTCGACCGCCGACGTCGCCACGCTGTCGGGTGGTCAGGCCAAGCGGGTGGCGCTGGCCCGGGTGCTGGTCCGCCACGCTGACCTGTTGGTGCTCGATGAGCCCACCAACCACCTCGACCTCGCCGCCATCGCCTGGCTGGAGCGCCGTCTGGCCAGCTTCGCCGGGGGACTGGTCCTCGTGTCTCACGACCGCCACCTCCTCGACCGCGTGACGACCCGGATGGTGGAGCTCGACCGGGGACGTCGCTACGTCCATGACGGCGGGTACGCCTCCTATCTGGCGGCGCGGGCGGAGCGCGAGGAGCGGGCGGCATCCGCCGAGGCCACCCGCCGCAACCTGGCTCGGAGGGAGCTGGCCTGGCTTCGCCGGGGGGCGCCGGCCCGCACCCGGAAAGCGCAGGCCCGGATCGACTCGGCCCGCCGGATCATCGACGGGCGTCCACAGGCCCCGGCGCGCGCCGGCGAGCTGGACCTCGCCTTCGCCGGCATTCCCCGCCTCGGGGACAAGGTGGTGGAGCTCTCCGCCGCCGGTTTCGCCTACCCCGGGAAGACGGCGGTCCTCCGTGGCGTCGACCTCGCCCTCGATCCCGACGAACGCCTCGGCATCGTCGGCGCCAACGGGACCGGGAAGTCCACCCTGCTCGACCTGATCGCCGGTCGCCGGGCCCCGACGTCCGGAACGGTGGAGACGGGGCCCACGGTGGCCCTCGGCTACTACGGTCAAAGCGGCGCCGACCTCGACGAGGACGCCCGGGTGCGGGACCTGGTCGCCGGCCCCGGCCGCGTGCCGGGAAACCCCGAGGACGCCCGGCTGATGGAGCGGTTCTGGTTCAACCCCGAGCTGCAGTTCGCCCGCGTCGGCACCCTCTCCGGCGGGGAGCGCCGGCGCCTGCAACTGCTGCTCGTCCTGGCGGAACGCCCGAACGTCCTGCTCCTCGACGAGCCGACCAACGATCTCGATCTGGACACCCTGCGGGTCCTCGAGGACTTCCTCGACGACTGGCCGGGAGCCCTGGTCACGGTCAGCCACGATCGGACGTTTCTCGATCGCGCCACCGACCGGATCCTGGCCCTCGACGGCTCCGGCGGGGTCTCGGCGGTGCCGGGCGGCCTGTCGGCGTGGATTGCTGCGGCGGAGGCGGGCGAGCCACGGCGTGGCACGGTGCCGGCCGGCACTGCGCCCGGGCCGGCGGCGCCACCCCGAGGTCCCGGTGGGGCTCCGGATCGGCGCGGCCGGACGGGGAGCGTGGCAGGAGGCCCGGCCACCCGCCGCTCCGCCAGCACGCTCGCATATCAGATGCGGGAGCTCGACAAGGAGCTCGGTCGCCTCGGGCGCCAGCGGGACCGCCTGAACGACGCCCTGCAAGCCGCAGCCGACCACCTCGAGCTCGCCCGGCTCGGGACCGAGCTCGCCGAGGTTCAGGCTTCGCTCACCGAAGCGGAAGAGCGCTGGCTCGCCCTCGCCGAAGAGGCCGAGTCCGCAGCCGAGTCCCGCTAAGACAAACACATAGCCCCGCCCTATCTACAGGACGAGGCTATGTACAGGGAGCTATCGACACTCTCTATGTCTGACACAACTCTGTCATGACACCGGCTATGTCAGGACACGGCCACCTGACGGTATTCCAGGCCCCACGAGTAGCAGGCACCGGGGGAGAGCCACAGGTCGATGTGATTCCCGATGATCGCACCGCCGGTGTCCTGGGCCGACACGGTGCCGACACCCTGGATCCACACCGACGAGCCGAGCGGGATCACGCCCGGGTCGACGGCCACGATGCCCGGACCGGCCTGGACGCCGGTCGCGGTGAGGCCGGTCAGGTCGTAGCAGGTGACCTCGAAGGTCCCGAGCGAGGTGAAACCGGCCGGCGCACCGCTCGCCGATGTCGCCACCGGGGTGGCTGCGACCGGGGCAGGAGCGGGTGCCGGAGGATCCGGTGCCGGGGGAGGCGGGGGAGGCGGAGGCACGTCACCGGTGACCTCCCAGTACCCCTCGCCGTCCGGGGTGGGCGCCAGGCCCCTCACCTCGGAGGAGGTTGCCGAGACCGAACCGCGGTACAGCGCATCCCCGAAGGAGTACACGCCACCGTCTGCGGCGGCGATCCAATAGCCGTCCCCAGAGGGGGAGGGGGCGATGGCGGTGGCGTCCTGGCTCACGCCCATGCTGGGCAACGAGCCGTGGAAGGTGGCGTCGCCGAAGGTGAAGACGCCACCGTCGGACCCGACCATCCAGTAACCGGCACCCGTGCCGGTCGAGGCGATGCCGACGACCGGCTTATCGAGGTGCACATTGCCCAGGGAACCCTGATACCGGGCATCGCCAAAGGTGAACACACCACCGTCTGAGGCGGCCAGCCAGTAGCCGTTGCCGCTCGGGGTCGCCGCGATCCCGACCACAGGTTCGTTCAGGTGCTGGCCGCCCATGCTTCCGTGGAAGGTGGCGTCGCCGAAGGTGAAGACACCCCCGTCTGAGGCCACCAACCAGTAGCCGTGGCCGCTCGGCGTGGCGGCGATGCCAACTATCGGCTTGTCCAATGTCATGTTGCCGGCGGAGCCGTAGAAGTGGGCGTCACCGTAGGTGAACACGCCTCCACTGGCCGTCGCAACCCAGTAGCCGTCACCGGACGGAGTGCGCGCGATGCCGACGACGTCGTTCGTGGCGGCCGTTGCGCCGGGGGTGGCGGCCGGCTGGCCCTCGACCGGCGCGTCGCCGAAGGACGCAACCTGGCCAGGCCCGTTCAGCGAGCTGACCGTCGCGGCCAGCGACGGGGCGGCGGAAAACGCCGCCCACAGGCTCGTGGGCAGGGCCGTCCGGGTGACCGCCGAAGCGGATCCGACGAGCCCCAAGGGGCCGATCAGCGATCCTGCGGCCAGGATCGGGAGGGTCGCCGCGGCAACCGGCCGGGGCAGGCGCCCGGGACTGACACGTCTCCAAGGGGAGGGTTGCACGGGTTTCGGTTTGAAGTGGGTCCCGGCACTTCTGGATTTGAAGTGCGACCCTGCGCCCTGGGGGCGGTATGCGTGTGCTGCCAAGTGAAGCTCTCCCTTTCGTCGACGTGCTGACGCGGCTCTTCCAGTAGGTGGAAAGTGCGAAATGCGCACGCGCCTCCGCCGGAAAGGGTTGGGCGGAGGTTGTTACTTACGGTGCCGCGAACTCAGCCGGGACGGCCATACGTGCACCTGTTGGATCTGGGCGGCCAGAAGATAACGAATGCCGGTCGCATTGCACAACCCCAAGCCGGCGATTCGGGGCTCGATCACGCAAAAAAATGCAGGTCAGGGGGCAGAAAAAAAAAATCTATCTGGGTCAACTATGCAACTATGCAGCCTGAGGACTTCGCAATCACTCAGGGTACAAAAGTGCACCCTATAATCATCCGTGCCCTGGGGATAAGCCGTTCTCTTCCTGGGGATAGACTGTCACTCTGGCTGTTGTTGCGACCGCTCAGCGTGCTATTTGCAGATCCCAGGCTCGCGCCGCCAGTTGTGCCAGGTGCACGGGCTCGGCATTTCCGTCCTGACGCACCTGCGTTCGACAGCTGAAGCCGTCGGCGAGCACGTCGGTGCCCTCGGCCGCACCTCTCACGGCCGGCAGCAGGACGCGTTCGGCGCAGGCCTGCGAGACCTCGTAGTGGCCCGCCTCGAACCCGAAGTTGCCGGCGAGCCCGCAGCAGCCGGAGTCCAGCACCCGCGTCTCGACCCCGAGGCGGCCGAGCACCTCCCGGTCGGCGTCATAGCCCCACTCGGCGTGCTGATGACAGTGGACCTGTGCGAGCGCCGTCCCCGTCCGGACCGGTTCAGGCAGGCCGCCGGGATGATCGCGGAGCACCTCGGCGAAGCTGCGCACCGCGCCGGCGAGGCGCGCGGCGTCCCGATCGTGGGGGAGCACCTCGAGGACATCGGCGCGCAGCATGGCGGCGCAGCTCGGCTCCAGCCCGACGATCGGCACGCCGGCGTCCAACCACGGACGGAGGACCCGCAGACTGCGCCGCAGCACCCGCCGGGCGACGCCGAGCTGGCCGGTGGACATCCACGGCAGCCCACAGCAGACCGCCTGGTGTGGCACCTCCACCCGGTAGCCGAGGTGCTCCAGTGCCGCGACCGCGGCCTTGGCGACCTCGGGGTCGAAGAAGTTCGAGAAGGTGTCCGGCCAGAGCAGCACCCGTCGCTCCTGGCGCGCCGCGCCGGTCGCCGGCCGGCCACGGGAGCCCCACCACCTGGTGAACGGGGTGGCGGCGACCGGCGGCAGGTCGCGCTCGGGCGCGATCCCGCCGAGCGCCTTGACCAGCCGGCTGCCGAGCGGATGGGCAAAGACCCGGTTGACCACCTTCGGTGCCAGGGCTCCCAGCCGCAGCGAGACCGGCAGCCAACCGAGGGAGTAGTGGGAGCGGGGGCGAAGCCGTCCCTGGTAGTGGTGACTCAGGAACTCCGCCTTGTAGGTGGCCATGTCGACCCCGACCGGGCAGTCCGTCTTGCAGCCCTTGCACGACAGACACAGATCGAGCGCGTCGCGCACCTCAGTCGAGCGCCAGCCGTTCTCCACGAGCTTCCCGCTCGCCATCTCGTAGAGGAGCCGGGCCCGGCCGCGCGTCGAATGTTGCTCTTCGGCAGTGGCCCGGTAGCTCGGGCACATCACCCCGCCGGTCGCGGAGAGGCACCTCCCGACTCCGACGCAGCGGCGCATGGCACCCGCGAAGCCGTCCCGGTCGCGGTGGAACGCCAGCTTGGTGGTGAGGTCGATGGCGACCGGTGCCGTGTGCAGGCGGAGGTCGGCGTCGATCGGGCGGGGCTTGACGAGGACCTCCGGGTTCATCGCCCCGTCGGGGTCCCAGGCCGCCTTGAAGGCCCCGAAGCCCTCGATCACCTCGGCCGGGAACATGCGGGGCAGGAGCTCGGCGCGCGACTGCCCGTCGCCATGCTCGCCGGAGAGCGACCCGCCGTGGGCGGCAACGAGATCGGCGGCCTCCTCCATGAACGTCCGGAACCGCGCCACGCCGGCGTCGGTGATCAGGTCGAAGTCGATCCGGATGTGGATGCATCCCTCGCCGAAATGGCCGTAGTACCCGCCGCGCAGGTGGTGCTCGTCGAGCAGTGCCTGGAACTCGCGCAGGTAGACGCCGAGCCGCGCCGGGGGGACGGCGGTGTCCTCCCAGCCCGGCCACGCCTCGCCCCCGTCGGACAGGCGGGTCAGGATCCCGGCCCCGTCCTCCCTGATGCGCCAGAGCGCACCCATGGTGGCCGGGTCGCTGACCACGAGGGTGGTGGCCCCGAGCGCCCGGCCCACCTCTGCCACGCGGTGCGCGGCCGCCTCCGCCTCCTTTGCCCCGCTCCCTCCGGTCTCGACGTACAACCACCCGCCGCCGTCGGGCAAAAGCCGGGTGACCGTCTCTTGGGGGTTCGCGACCCGCAGCGCCGCGACGAGGCCGGCGTCGATGCCCTCCAGTGCCAGCGGGTGGAGGTCGAGCAGGGGGAGCACGTGGTCCGCCGCCTCGAAGGGGTTTGGGAAACCGAGCACGGTGAGGGCCCGCACGGCGGGGGCTTCGACCAGGTCGACCGTGGCCTCGAGGAGCGTCACACACGTGCCCTCCGAACCGACCAGGGCCCGGGCCAGGTCGAAGCCGGCCTCGGGGAGCAGCTGGTCGAGGTTGTAACCCGACACCCGGCGGGTCAGGTCGGGGAACCCGCTTCGCACCGCTTCCCCGTACCGGTCCCGGACCGCCCGCAGCTGGCGGTAGATCCTGGCGGCCTCGCCCTCGCCGGCGGACAGCCGGTCCAGCTCGGCTTCGGGGGTGGGGCCGGTCTGCAGGCGGGTGCCGCGGTAGGTGACGACGTCGAGGGCGGCGACGTTGTCAACGGTCTTGCCCCACGCCACCGAGTGGGAGCCGCACGAGTTGTTGCCGATCATGCCCCCGAGCGTGCAGCGGCTGTGCGTGGACGGATCCGGCCCGAAGAGGAGCCCGTGGGGGCGGGCCTGGCGTTGGAGCTCGTCGAGGACCAATCCGGGCTGGACACGGGCGCGCCTGGTCCCCGGATCGATGTCGAGCACCTGGTTCATGTGCTTGCGGAAGTCGAGGACGACGGCGGCATTGATGGAGTTGCCGGCGATGCTCGTGCCTGACCCACGGGCGACGACGGGGGTTTCGTGACGCCGGCAGATCTCGAGTGCGGCAAGCACGTCGGCGGCGTCCCGCGGCTGGATGACCCCGATGGGCACGTGCCGGTAGTTGGATGCGTCGGCGGCGAAGACGGCCCGGCTGGCCGTGTCGAAGCGGACCTCGCCGGAAAGCGCCCCGGCCAGCTCCCGGGCGAGCGGGTCGGCGTCGGGCGTGGCGACGCGCGGTCGGGGGCCGGGCCGGAGGCGGGTCAGCGATCGCATCCCCGGCCCGTCGCGACGCTCGGTGTGGGGGCTCGGCTGGTCGCGACCCGGCTGGTCGGGACTGTGCGCGTCTGGGCTGGCCGTCGGGGTGGTCACCCGCAGAGCCTGGCACCCTGTTGCCGCTCCTGCCACCCCGCCCGGACGCCGCAGGGTCACCGCTGCCGGTCATGCCGGCGGCGCCGTGTGCCCCGGATTTCGCAATCCCAGCCTCTAATCTGGAGGCATTGTGAGCGACACCGAAGACACCCCGAGCCCCCAACCCGCAGGTCAAGACCCTACCCAGACCGACGGCAGCACCGATCAGGCGATCGGTGATGACGCCGATATGGCCGAAGATTCCACCACCATCGAGACGATGGTCGCCGAGTGGAAGGCCGAGCTCGAAGGCCAGCAGTCAGTGTCCGCCAGCAACGTCCAGGACCGTCTTCTCGACATGTGGGGCCAGCTCCCCGAGGGCAGTGTCCGCTCCGAGATCGAGAAGTGGCTGACCGAAACGGTCCAACGGCACCTCTACACCGCCTCTGACATCGACGCCCGACTGCAGCGCGTCCTGGCTGACGCCTGACGTGCGAGCGAAGCGAGCACGGCAGTTCGACCGGGCGAGCGCCAGCTCGCCGGGCGAGGATGGGTGTGGGGCGCAGCCCCACCGGAGGCACTGACGTGCGAGCGAAGCGAGCACGGCAGTCCGACCGGGGCCGGTGTTCCGGCGCTCTGCGACCGATGGCACTCGTTCCGTGAGCGGAGCCGACGGTGGGGGGATCCACGACGAGCCGTCGATGTGGTCGGAAGACGCCCAGGACGG
>WQVT01000005.1 GCA_009785715.1 Acidimicrobiaceae bacterium
CGACGACATCCCGGTCGCCCGTCATCTCTCCCCGCCGCTCACCACCGTCCGCCAACCCAGCCGGGCGCTGGGCACGGCGGCCATCGAGGCCCTGATCACGCTCGTCGAGGAACGGAGCTCCAATGGCGGCGACATCGTGCTGCCCACGGAATTGCAGATCCGCGGAAGTTGCGGGTGCCCGACGGACACCTTCCCGAGCCTCTCCGATGCGTGGCGGATGGAGGTCTAGACGATGCGCTATCTCCTCCGCCGGCTCGCCTTCTACATCGTCACCGCCTGGGCGGCGTTGACCATCAACTTCGCCCTCCCCCGGCTGATTCCCGGCAACGCGGTCCAGGCAGCCCTGGACAAATTCCAGGGCCAGTTCTCGCCCGGTGTCGAAAAGGCCCTGGCCCTCCAGTTCGGGACCAACACGAAGGCCAGCCTGCTCACCCAGTACTGGCACTACTGGTCGCAGCTCTTCCAGGGGAATCTCGGGGTCTCCACGAGCGAATACCCGACGCACGTCAGCACCATCATCTCCAAAGCCCTTCCCTGGACCATCGCCCTGGTGGGCATCTCCAGCGTCATCAGCTTCACGCTCGGCACCCTGCTCGGGATCCTGATCGCCTGGCGGCGCGGGGGCCGCCTCGATGCCCTGCTGCCGATCAGCACGTTCCTCTCCGCCGTCCCCTACTTCTGGCTCGGTCTGATCCTCGTCACCGTCTTCGGCGTGTCCCTCCACTGGCTCCCGTTCTTCCAGGGCTACGGCCAGGGGGTCACCCTCGGCCTCAACTGGGCGTTCATCGGCAGCGCGATTGCCCATGGCGTCTTACCGGCTATCACCATCATCCTCTCCTCTATCGCCGGATGGATGGTGGGGATGCGCAACATGATGGTCACCACACTGAGTGAGGATTACGTCATGGTGGCCCAGGCCAAGGGGCTATCGGATCGCCGTGTGATGTTCACCTATGCGGCGCGCAATGCGATTCTTCCGAACCTTGCCGGATTCGCCCTCCAGCTCGGTTTCGTGGTCGCCGGCTCGCTCCTCACCGAGATCATCTTCTCCTATCCGGGCATCGGCGTGACGCTCCTCAACGCCGTGACGAGCAAGGACTATCCGCTGATGCAGGGAATATTCCTCGTCATCACGCTGGTTGTGCTGGTTGCCAATTTTGCAGCGGACCTTCTCTATGTTCTTCTCGATCCCCGCACCCGGCAGGAGGCCTGATCGACATGTCCGTCGACACGCCAACCCAGCCATCGGCGACCGGTGACAACGCTCGTCCCGCCGGGCCGCGCGCCGCGAGCCTCCGACGGCGCCGTACCAGGCCCGCCAGGCGCCGGCGCTTCTCGCGCAAGACCTACGTAGGTTTCGGGCTCCTGGCCTTCTTCATCCTGATGGCCATCTTCGGGCCGATCGCCGCCCCGTACGATCCGTCCGCCGCCGTCGGGCCCTCCCTCGTCGGCCCCTCCTCCGCCCACCTCCTCGGAACCACCCAGAACAGCCAGGACGTGCTCTCGCAGCTGCTCGTGGGCGCCAGGACCACGCTCCTCGTCGGCTTCCTCGCAGGGCTCATCGCCACCGCCCTGTCGATCGTCTTCGGCGTAACCGCCGGCTACCTCGGCGGCTGGGGGGACGAAAGCCTGTCGCTGGTGGCGAACCTGTTCCTCGTCATCCCCGCCCTCCCGTTGCTCATCGTGCTCACCTCCTATCTCCCGGGTGCCGGTCCGCTGACCACCGCCGTGGTGATCAGCGCCACCGGCTGGGCGTGGGGCGCCAGGGTCCTCCGCGCCCAGACCCTGTCGATCAGGAACCGGGACTACATCGTGGCGGCGAAGATCAGCGGGGAACGGACCTGGCGGATCGTGCTCTTCGAGATCCTGCCGAACGAAGCCGCGGTCGTCGCCTCGAGCTTCCTGTTCACGGTGCTCTTCGCGATCCTGACGCAGGTCGCACTGGACTTCCTCGGCCTGGTGAACGTCTCGGGGTCCTGGACGTGGGGCACGATGCTCTACTGGGCGCAGAACGATCAGGCGCTCAGCGTCGGCGCCTGGTGGTGGTTCGTTCCGCCGGGCCTGGCCGTCGCCCTGGTCGGCACCGGCCTCGCCCTCGCCAACTTCGGCCTCGACGAGCTGATCGACCCCCGGCTGCGGTCGGCCGGGCTCACCCGGCGGTCCGACGCCAAGCTCGTCCGCCAGGGCTTCACCGTGGTGCACCGGCGCCCCGACGCCGCCGCCACCGCCCACGCGCCGACGGGCGGCGGCTTCACCGAGGTCCGGCTGCGGGCCAACGGCAACGGGCGGTCCGAACCGGTGGCGGCGACCATCGGCGGCGCACCCGAAGCGGACGCCCACCTCGCGAGCCAGGCCGCGGATTCCGCCGAGGTGGACACGCAGGCCGGCGCGGGGAATCCGACCGGTGTGCGCGCAGACGCCGTGCCGCAGCGCCAGAGGGATGACGCCGCCAGCGAAGGGAGGCTCGGATGAGCGCGGACCAGACACGCCCCGGCGCATCCGCCGGCCCGGAGAGCACGCCCATCGTGCTCGAGGCCCGCGGCCTGTGCGTCGACTACGGCACCGGTGAGGACGCCGTGCAGGCGGTGACCTACGCCGACCTCGTCCTGCGACGGGGCGAGGTGCTCGGCCTCGCCGGGGAGAGCGGGAGCGGGAAATCGACGCTTGCCTATGCCATGACCCGACTGTTGCGGGCACCCGGCCTGATCACGGGCGGCGAGGTCCTCTTCCACGACGGGCGGCCGGAATCGGAGGGCGGTGTCGGAACGGTTTCGCTCCTCGACGCTCCGCCGTCCAAGCTTCGCCGCCTGCGCTGGTCGGAGATCGCCGTCGTCTTCCAGTCCGCACTCCACGCCCTGAACCCCGTCATCACCATCCAGAGTCAGCTGACCGACGTCCTCGCCACCCACCGCAAGCACCTCTCCCACCGTCAGCGTGTCGATCGGGCCGCCGAGCTCCTCGGCCTGGTGGGGATCAACCGGGACCGGCTGGAGAGCTACCCCCATGAGCTTTCGGGCGGGATGCGCCAGCGGGTGATGATCGCCATGGCGCTCGCCCTGGACCCCCAGGTGGTGATCATGGACGAGCCCACCACGGCGCTCGACGTCGTCACCCAGCGGGAGATCCTCGACGAGATCATCCGCCTGCGGGACCAGCTCGGGTTCTCGGTGCTGTTCATCACCCACGACCTGTCGCTCCTGATCGAGCTGGCCGACTCCATCGCCGTCATGTACGCCGGCCGGGTGGTCGAGCAGGGCGGGGCGCAGGACCTCTTCCACGCCCCCCGCCATCCCTACACCCTCGGCCTCGTCCACTCGTTCCCCTCTCTGCACGGCACCCACCGGCGTCTCGAGGGCATCCCCGGTTCCCCGCCGGACCTGCGCCACCCGCCGAGCGGATGCCAGTTCCACCCCCGCTGCCCCTTCGCCGACGAGACCTGCGCCCAGAAGGAGCCGCCACTGACGCCGCTGCCCATCACCGGTCCGGGCTTCCACCGGCCGCGGGCGGCGTCCTGCTGGCGCCAGGGCGATGTCGTCGTACCGGCACCCTTGGCGCTGCCCGAACCCGAAGGAGTCTCCCGATGAGCGCGGCCGAAGTAACGGTGGCGAGCGGCCGCGAGGTCTCGACCGACCCCACGCCTGCACTGGAGGCCACCGGACTCACCCAGCATTTCCGGGTCCGCGGCCGAGCCGGCCGCGCCCGGAGCCGGAATCGCCGTGGACGGCCGGTGGTGCACGCCGTGGACGACGTCTCCATCAAGTTGTGGGCGGGCCGCGTCACCGCCGTCGTCGGCGAGAGCGGGTCGGGCAAGTCCACGCTCGCCCGCATCCTCGCCCGCATGATCACCCCCTCCTCCGGCCGGCTGTGGCTCGACGGACGAGCGACCCCCCTCTCAGCCGGCCGGGGGGCCCGCGCCTACCGGAACAAGGTCCAGCTCATCCTGCAGGACCCGTTCTCGTCGCTGAACCCGATCCACAGCGTGCGCTACCAGCTCAGCCGTCCCCTCCGGATCCACAAGATGGTCGGCAGCGAAGAGCTCGACGACGCGCTCGAGTCCCTGCTCGAGCGGGTGAAGCTGACCCCGCCCTCGCAGTATCTGGACAAGCTGCCCCACGAGCTGTCCGGCGGACAGCTGCAGCGGGTCGCCATCGCACGTTGCCTGGCGGTCGAGCCCCGGGTGCTCCTCGCCGACGAGCCCGTCTCGATGCTCGACGTGTCCATCCGCCTCGGCATCCTCAACCTGCTCGAGGAGCTCTGCCACGCAGAGTCCCTGGCCGTCCTGTACGTGACCCATGATCTGGCGTCGGCGCGCTACCTGGCCACCGACGTCCTGGTCATGTACGCCGGTCAGGTCGTGGAGTCCGGCCCCGCGGCCGCGGTCGTCGACACCCCCGCCCACCCCTACACTCAGCTGCTCCTCTCGGCGGCGGCCGATCCTGAGCGGGAGGGCCCCGCAGAGCTCACGACGAGCGGCGGGGCGCCCCCGAGCCTGATCGACCCACCCGCGGGTTGCCGCTTCCATCCCCGCTGTCCACACGCCATGCCCATCTGCGCCATCGCCAACCCGCCCATGCTCGACGTCAGTCCCGATCAGCGCGCCGCGTGCTGGCTGCACGTCGACCCCGCCGACCGGCCGAAGGTGAGTGAAGGAGCGAAGGCGTGACCCGCCGGCGCCGCCCGCGTCCCCCACCAGCCGTTGCCGCCATCGACCCGGTGGCCACACGGCAAGGCCGCCCCCTCCGAAGTGAGGGCGGCCCCACCGACCGCCGCTTAGGCAGGCGAACACGGCCCTGTTCGCCCCTTGCGGCGGTTCCACCGGCGCAGCACCCACGAAGGACATCCCAAATGAAGGTCATCCCAAACGCAGGCCGGAAAAACCGGCAGATCCATGGAGGATACGCAATGCAACACCGATCCGTCTTGACCGCCCGCTCGCTTCGAGCAAGCGCAGCCGTCGCCGCCTCAGTCGCCCTCGTGGCCGGGGTCGGTTCCACCACCGCCAGCGCCGCCTCTCCGTCGAAGGCAGCGTCCAACACCACCATCGACATCGAGGCCAACACCCTCTCCGGCCCGATCACCGGAGGCTTCAACCCGTTCCTCGGCTCGACCGAAGACGCCTGGACCCTCGGGGCGACGGACATGATCTACGAGCCGCTCCTGCAGTTCAACATCCTGAAGCCGGGCGTGACCCATCCGTGGCTGGCCAGCAAGTACGCCTGGAGCGACGGGGGCAAGACGCTCACCTTCACCCTCCACCCGGGGGTGAAGTGGAGCAACGGCAAGCCCTTCACCAGCGCCGACGTCGTCTACACCTTCGAGGCAACCAAGGCCAACCCCGCCCTGAACATCAACGGCATCAGCTTCACTTCGGTGACCGCCCCGTCGGCCAACAAGGTCGTCATGAAGTTCTCGGCGCCGGCCTACGCACAGTTCTACGCCATCGCCGGACAGACGCTGATCGTCAACAAGGCCAAGTACTCGGCCGCCGGGAAGCTGTCCACCTTTACCGACCCCAACCCGGTCGGCACCGGTCCCTACGTGCTCAAGTCGATGAACTCGCAGGACATCACGCTGACCGCCAACCCGAACTACTGGCAGCCCGGGAAGCCGACCATCGGAACCCTCGTCTTCCCCGACTACGAGTCCAACACCTCGGCGGCCGCCGCGCTCCAGTCCGGCCAGCTGACCTGGGGCGGGAACTTCATCTCGCACATCCAGCAGATCTTCGCCAACACGCCCCAGCACGTCTTCTTCTCCCCGCCCAACAACACCGTCGCCCTCTGGCCCAACCTGAAGTCGTCTCCGACGTCCAGCCTGGCGGTCCGGCAGGCGATCAGCCTGGCGGTCAACCGCAAGGAGGTCGCCCTCGACGGCGAGGAGGGCGACGAGGCCCCGGCGACGAGCGCCACCGGGCTGATCCTGCCGAACGACAAGCAGTACCTGGCGGACACGGGCAACACGCTGCCGTACAACCCCACCAAGGCCGCCTCGATCCTCCGCAAGGCCGGCTACAGCCTGAAGGACGGCGTGTGGACGTCCAAGAGCGGCCAGCAGCTGAAGCTGTCCCTCGAGGACCCGGCGTCCTACTCCGACTACATGGCCTCGGACCAGTCGATCGCCCAGCAGCTCACGAAGTTCGGGATCCAGACCAGCACCAACGGCGTGTCGGTCAACACCTGGAACGCTGACCTGGCCTCCGGCCACTTCAACCTCACCCTGCACTGGGGCCAGACGGCAGCCACCCCCTACGGGCAGTACGAGAACTGGCTCGACCCCAACCTGATCGGCGGGTCCGTCGGGAACTTCGAGCGCTTCAACATGCCGGCCGCCACGGCGGCGCTCCACTCGTACGCCAGCTCGGGCAGCAACAAGGCGCAGGCCGCCGCGATCAAGACGCTCGGCAACATCATGGCGACGAACCTGCCGGTCATCCCGATCATGTACGGCGCCGCCTGGGGCGAGTACAACTCCGAGAAGGTCACCGGATTCCCGTCTGCCTCCAACCCGTACGACCCGGCCCAGCCCTCGGTACCCATGAACGAGTACGTCGTGCTGCAGCTGAAGCCCAAGGCCTGAGGTGCCCTCGAGCGAAACTTCCCGCTCTCCCATCTCCTTTCCGGCCGGCTTCGTCTGGGGAACCGGCACGGCGTCCTACCAGATCGAGGGCGCCGTGGACGAGGACGGGCGCGGCCCGTCCATCTGGGACACCTTCAGCCACCAAAAGGGGGCGACTCACAACGGGGACACCGGTGACGTGGCCTGTGACCACTATCACCGGGTCGAGACCGACCTCGAGCTCCTGGGCCAGCTCGGGGTCGGCTCCTACCGGTTCTCGGTAGCCTGGCCGCGGGTCCAACCCACCGGGAAGGGCCCGGTCAACCAGCCCGGGATCGACTTCTACCGGCGGCTGGTCGACGGGCTCCGGGACCGGGGCATCGCCCCGGCGGTCACCCTCTACCACTGGGACCTGCCCCAGCCGCTCGAGGATGCCGGCGGCTGGACCGTCAGGGACACGGCTGAGCGCTATGCCGAGTACGCCTGGATGGTGGCCGGTGCCCTCGGAGGAGATGTCGCGCTGTGGACCACGCTCAACGAGCCGTGGTGCTCGGCGTGGCAGGGATACGGCGTCGGCACCCAGGCACCGGGACGAACCGACATCGACGAGGCGGTCGCCGCCACCCATCACCTCCTGCTCGCCCACGGGCTCGGCGTGGAGGCGATCCGGGCGGCGGCCGGTTCGGTGCAGGTCGGCATCACGCTGAACCTGACCCCGGTGCGGCCGGCGACCGATCACCCCGACGATCTGGCTGCCGCCCGACGCGTCGACGGCAACCAGAACCGGATCTTCACCGAGCCGATCTTCCGGGGCCGGTACCCGGAGGACATGTTCGGGCACTACCCGGACCTGGCCCCCGGTGGACCACTCGTCCAGGACGGTGACCTCGAGCAGATCCGGGTTCCGATCGACTTCCTCGGCGTCAACTTCTATTTCCCAAAACGGGCGGGCGCCGCCGGGCGTCCCGAGGCTGCGGCCTCACCCGAGCTGTACCTGCCATGGCCGAACGACCCGGTCGCCGAGCACCTCGGTGCCGTCAGCGTCGCCCGGGGCGACGTGGCACAGACGACCATGGGATGGGAGGTCGAACCGGGGGCCCTCACGGAGCTCCTGGTGGGTCTCCGGGACCAGTACGGGTCGGTCCCCGTCTACGTCAGCGAGAACGGGGCTGCCTTCCCCGACTACGTCGATCAGACGGGGGCCGTACGCGACCACGACCGCATCGACTACCTCGACGGCCACATTCGGGCGGTCGGGGCCGCGCTGGCGGCGGGCGTCGACGTACGCGGCTATTACGTGTGGAGCCTGCTCGACAACTTCGAGTGGGCCCATGGGTACAAGCAGCGGTTCGGGCTGGTCTTTGTGGACTACGCAACCCAGGAGCGGCTGCCGAAGGCCAGCTTCGACTGGTACCGGGACATCGTGGCCGCCAATGGGCTGCCGGAAGAACCGGTGTGACCCTCGAGCTTTGCGCTAGAGGGAAATAGAGAAATGGAATAGGCGGCGAGCCACGGTCCTCCGGAGCCGTGGCTCGCTGTCGCGTCGGTCTAGACACCAAAGAGCAACCGCCTCGTCATGGGTGGTTAGCCCGCCCGGCGCCCTCGCCGGCGACGCGATACCATCGCCGAACATCTCGAGCGAGGGGGGCCTACATGCGACTTCCGCGTGGGCAAGCTCTGGTGAGTGCCGGTACAGCTTTTGGGGTCGCGCTGACGTTGAGCGTCACCGCCGCGGGACATGCGTCCGCGGCGGGCCCGACCCGCGCCGGGGGCCCGAAACCCGGCGGGACGATCACCGAGTCGGTGAGCGGCGGCCTCTGGCCCACCCTCGACCCGGCCACCGACAACCAGGATGCGGCGGACTCGGAGTGGCTGAGCCTGATCTACGGCGAGCTGTTCCAGTCGGGGCCGGGCGGCAAGCTCCTGCCCGACCTGGCGACGGGCTACCACTACTCCCACAACGGCCTCCAGCTCGACATCACGATGCGGGCCGGCGACAAGTTCTCCGACGGGACGCCGCTCACTGCGGCCGACGCCGCCTGGAGCCTCAACCGGGACCTCGCGGCGCCCATCGCCCAGATCGATTTCCCCAACTTCGCCGTCGTGAAAAAGCCCATAACGTCATCGGGCGACACCCTGATCCTGAACATGAAGAGCAAGGACGCGGCGCTCGCCCAGGCCTTCGTCGGCTCCGCACCGAACTGGGTCGTCGACGAGGCGGCACTCAACAAGATGGGCCTCAAGGCATACGACCAGAAGCCGATCGGGGCCGGGCCATTCGAGGTCAAGAGCAACGCCGCCAACTCGACCATCAACCTGGTCCGCAACCCCACCTACTGGCAGAAAGGCCGCCCCTACCTGGCTGGCATCAAGGTCCTCTCGGTCGGGGACGACTCGACCGCTTTGGCGGCAATGCAGTCCGGTGAGGTCAACGTCGCCGACTTCTTCGGCAGCATCCCGGACGTCCTTCAGGTCGAGAAGTCGAAGCAGTTCAACGTGATCATCCCGCCTTCGACCTTCTACCAGTTCGTCTCGCTCAACCAGAAGAAGCCGCCGTTCAACAACATCAAGGCACGCGAGGCCCTCTACTACGCCACCAATGCCCCGCTGCTGGTCAAGAAGCTGTACTCGAACTTCTATCCCGTCGTCGAGGGGCCGACCGCCCCCGGCGAGCTGTTTTTCTACGGCCCGAAGGTTCCCGGGTACCTGAACTACAACCTGGCGAAGGCGAAGGCCATCGTCAAGCAGCTCGGCGGGATCAGCTTCGACCTCGCCACCACGTCCAACACCACCTACTGGTCCACCGAGGCCACGGTGCTCAAGCAGCAGTGGGCGGCCGCCGGCATCAACGCCAAGATCGTGCTCAACAACCTGACCGAGACCCTCCAGCAGCTGGCGTCGAACAACTGGCAGGCCCTCGACTCCAACTGGGGCGGCGACACCGACCCCGGCCTGGCACTCCCCTACTACTTCAGCTCGACCGGCGGCGCCACGGGGATCCACAGCGCCGCGCTCGACAACCTGATGCAAGAAGGGATCTCCACCTTCGATCCCGAGGGGAGGGCCAAGATCTACAAGGAGATCGGCGAGATGATGGCGAAGAACGCGGACGCCGTCTTCCTCTACAACAAGCCTTTCCTGCTGCTCGCCACCAAGAACATCGGCTGGCTCCCCACCAACGCCAAGAAGTACGGCGAGATCCTCTGGCAGGACGTGTACCTGAACTCCTGAGCCTCTTCCTTCTGTGGACCATGCAGAAGCCGAGGTGTTGGTCGGGCACCGGGTCCGAGTCCTCGGCCCAGCGTGGCGTTTCGTCCGTTTCCGCCGTGGGCGCCACGGGACTCGAACCCATGACCTCAGCCGTGTGAAGGCTGCGCTCTAACCGACTGAGCTAGGCGCCCCAGAGATCCTGCCCTGACCCGTACTACCCACTCCGGAAGGTCACGGCGACCTGACACCCTAGCGCCTTGCGGCAGGGGCCACGGTTCGGCTCCGCGCCCTGGTCAAGGGAGTACCGTGCGGCGCCGATGAGCACGAATCGGGTCAGGGGCGATTTCGCGGCCGTGCCGGGTGCGGAGCTCTGGTATCTCGACACGGGCGGCGAGGGCCGGCCCATCGTGTTCCTGCACGCCAACACCGGCACGTCGGCGTCGTGGGAGAACGAGTGGGCCCGCCAGCTGTCGTTCTTTGCCGGTGCAGGCTTCCGGGCGATCGCCTTCGACCGGCGGGGCTGGGGCAGGAGCGTGGCGGTCCCGGCGACCGGGCCGCAGCCCGGGAGCATCGCCGGTGATCTCGACGCGCTGGCGGACGGCCTCCACCTGCCACCCTTCCACCTGGTCGGGGTGGCGGGGGGTGCCTTTGCGGCAATCGACTACGCGCACTGGCGCCCCGGGCGGTTGCGCAGCCTGGTCGCGGGAGCGAGCACAGGGCAGGTGGTCGACGACGAGATCGCCGGCTTCATCGCGAGGATCAGGGTCCCGGAGCTGGTCGATCCGGCCTCCGTGTTCGCGCTCGAAGTCTCGGCCGGCTACCGCGGCTCCTCGCCGGAGGGCGCCGCAGCCTGGCGGGAGATCGCCGAGCACGCCAGACAGGCCGGTGCCGTGCCACAGCCGCTGCGGACACCGAATACCTACGCCAAGCTCTCCGAGATCAGGGTGCCCACCCTGGTGATGGTCGGCAGCGCCGACCTCATCGCCCCACCGAAGCTGATGGAGCGGTGGGCGGCCAGGCTCCCGGGACATGAGCTCGCGACCATCGTCGGCGCGGGGCACTCGCTCGCTTACGAGGAGCCGGACCAATTCAACCGGTTGGTCCATGAGTTCATCGTGCGACAGGGTTAGAGCTTCAACCGACGGTTCCGTCGGTCAACACGCGACAGCGCTTCATCAATCGACGCTCGGTCGGCAGGTAATCGCCTATTGCCCGATGGAGGGTGCCGATGTCGTCCCACATGAGGACATCTCCGACCGTCCAGTGGAACCGATAGCGATACTTCTCCTGCAGTTGGTGGGCGAAGAGATAGTCCAGAAGCTCCTTGCTCTCCTCTTCCCGGAGCCCGTCGACGCGGACCGCATATCCGGGGTTGGCATAGAGGACATACCGGCCGGTTATCGGATGGCGGATGAACATCGGATGCGACACCTGCGGGGTTCTCGCCCGCTGTTCCGGAGTCAGGGGCGGACGGGAGCTACCCCTCTCGGAGCGCATCATGTCCCAGAACTTGTTGAAGTCGAAGGTGACGGTCGCGTCCCCGAACTCCTCTTTGATCTCGGCCGGGAGGTCTTCGTACGCGGCATGCATGTTCTGGAACTCCGTGCGTCCCAATGGCTCCCCGTCCCGCACGGGTACCTCGACGGCGTAGAGGATGTTCGCCAGCGCCACCCTGTTGTTGTACGACAGGTCCGTGTGCCAATCCTGCCCGGCGTCAGCCAGTCCGATCGGCTTCCCGTCCTCGATGATGTTGGACAGCACATCCACTTCCGGCACACCGGGTTCGGTAAAGCCCCCGCTCCCCAACACGGTCTCCACCAATTCGCCGAACTGCGATCCAAATCGCGTGAGGAGCGCCGCGTCCAGGACCTGCTTCGGGAACCGCAATACGCCGTGTTCGCCGAGCGCGCGGCGAACGGCGTCGGTGTCCTCGGGTGTCAGCGGCTCCGAAAGGTCGAGTCCCTCCACCGTGGCACCGAGTGTGGTGCCGGTCGGGACGATTGCCGTCATGGTCTTTCCTCCTCCATCTCGGGCGGCTTCGTCAGTCCTCTTCCGGCTCTTCCGGTGGAGCCGTGTCGGAGGGCGAACTCGGCGATGATGCCGATCGCCTCCTGACTCGCAGCGCCCGTCGGGTCCGAAGTGATGAACATGTGGGGCTGACCCTCGAACTTCTCCAGCGTGACCACCCCGCCTGCGGCGCGATAGGCCGCCGCGAAGCGATCCGCCATGTCGGGCGTGAGGTTGTCGTCCTTCGTGCCCTGGATCACGAGTGTGGGAGAGAGCCGGACCTCCTCCTTGCGCTCGAGGATCGCCTGGGGGCTCCCCTCGCCCATCGCCGCCTCGTCGGGCCAGTAGAGCGCGTGCGCCTCGACGAGTCGCTCGATGCCCTGCTCGCGGGCCATGGCGAGGCGTGCGACCGGGTCGGTGACTCCCCAGCACACGACCGTGCAGCACACGGTCGCGTCGATGTCTGCATCCCATGCCCGGGGTGCCTCGTGTGCCAGGTAGCGGGGATCGAACGGCCGCAGGGTCGCGAGCAGGGACTGGTGCCCGCCGCTCGAGGTTCCGAGGACCCCGACCCGCTCGGGCGGGATGCCCCATCGCGGCCCGTTCGCCTTCATCCAGCGCAGCGCATAGTTGATGTCTGCGATCGGTTCGGGGTAGCGCACCGCCGGCGGGACTCTGAAGTCGATCGCCAGGACGGCGATGCCGCGTTCGGCCAGCGACCGATCCAGAAAGGCGTTGCCGAGCCGGTCCCCGTGCACCCACGCCCCACCGTGAACCTCCACCAGCCCGACGAGGGGCCCGCTGCCCTCGGGCAGGTACAACGTGGCGCCGAGCGGTTCTGGACCGATCGAGAGGTAGTCGAGCTCGACGATCCGCACCGGTCGGTCCCCCTGGAGCGACGTCATGCCTGCATTCTTGCCCAACCGAGGGTCTGCGGGCGCCGCTCAGGCGCCGAGATCAGCTTGGCCGAACCCCGTACCGCTCCCGCACCGCGTCCGGGAGGTGGACGCCGAGGCCGGGGGACTCGGGGACCTCGACCTCCCCGTTCCGCACCCTGAAGGGCTCGACGAGCAGCTCGTCGGCGATCGAGGAATGCACGACGTCCCACTCGAGCGGGCCGGTCCCCGGGCAGGCTGCAAGCAGATGCAGCGTGGCCGCTGAGCAGACCCCCGAGCTGTAGTTGTGCGGGGACACCGGGACCCCGAACGCGTCCGCCACGGCGATGATCTTCTTCATCTCGCTGATCCCACCGGTGCGTGCGACGTCGGGCATCGCCACGTCGAGCGCCTCCCGGGAGAACTGCTCCTTGAAGCCCCAGCGTGTGTACTCGTTCTCCCCCGCAGCGATCGGCAGGCCGGTAGACGCCCGCACGAGGCGCAGGCCGTCGATGTCCATCGGCGAGAGGGGCTCCTCGTACCAGGTTATGTCGTACTCGGCGATGCGACGCCCGAACCTGATGGCGCTGCGGCGGTCGAACGCCGTGTTGATGTCCACCATCAGCCGGACGTCCGGCCCGATGCCGTTGCGAAGGGCACGGACCCGGGCCACGTCGCCGTCGGGGTCGACGCCGAGGTGGGTCTTGACCGCCCTGAATCCCCGCTCGACGAGCGCCGCCGCCTGCCGCCCCATCTCGGCGGCGTCTTCAAGCCAGTGCAGATCGGACGCATACGCCTCGATCGACCCCCGGGTCCGTCCACCGAGCAACCGGTGGACCGGGACCCCGAGTGCCTTGCCCATGATGTCCCAGCAGGCAATGTCGATGCCGCTGATTGCCGCAATCGCAGCCCCCTTCGGGTCGTACATCGGAGCCCCGTTGAACGCCCGATTCCACAGCTCCTCGACATTGAAGGGGTCGGTGCCGACGGCCAGTGACCGCAGACGTGCGACGGCACCCGGCGCGACGTTGGGATCACACCATGCCTCCCCGAGCCCGTCGATACCCTCGTCGGTCTGCACCCGCACCAGGGAGAACACGCGACGCACCATCGTCTGCTTCGAGTTCCGGTGGGGGTGGTCGAGCGTCTTCGCGAGCTGAATGACTTCGACGTCCGTGATCTTCACAAGCTCTCCATCCACACGTCACCGGGACCGCATCCGACTTGCAGGTGCACGCTAGTCGTGGTCGCTCCGCCGCGGCAGGAAGCCGCCTTCATCCAGTCGGTTCTCCGGTAACCGCGGAGCAGAGTCGCTCAAACACCGACCGTAGTCACCCGCCTTTCCTCCGGCATGAGCCGGTCGATTATGGCAGGGATCTCCTGAAACGGACCAGGATCACCCGAGAATGAATATCAGAGGTTCCTTCTCCTGGCAGGACCACAAATGGTGAATGCAGCGCGGCCGAATGGACCGTTAGAGTGTCGGCCCCATGAAAACGCGACGGAAATACGGCGCGGCATCAGTCGTTGCCCTCGCCGTCCTGGGAATCGCAGCCCTGCTCGGCGCCTGCGGCGCAAAGCACAAGACGGTGGCCGTCCCCCGGACCGCGCCTTCAACTGCGGCGCGCACGACGACCACCCCACCGACGACCGCCGCCAAGAAGCGGGTCGTGAAGAAGCCCGTCGTGAAGAAGACCGTCGCCGCCGTGACCCCGGTGTGCCCGCTCACCGACACCCCGGCACCCGGCGGTCGGGTCCCGGCGCGACCGGCGCTGGCGATCAAGGTGGAGAACCTGCCCGAGGCACGTCCCCAGTACGGTCTCTCGGCGGCTGATGTCGTCTACGAGGAGCCGGTCGAAGGGGGGATCACGCGATTCATCGTGATCTACCAGTGCCACGACGCGAGCCGGGTAGAGCCCGTTCGGTCGGGCCGGCTCATCGACCCGTCGATCGTGGACCAGTTCGGCGCCCACCCCCTCTTCGCCTACGCCGGCGCCATCGCCCCCGCGGTCAGCGCCATCGATTCATCGAGCCTCATCGACCTGAGCGCGATGGCGGCGCCACCGTCGGTCTACCCGCGCGATCCCACCCGGTACGCGCCGCACAACCTGATGACCTCCACGGGTGCCCTGTACGCCTATGCGGCCTCGCTGCACGGACCGCAGACGACGCCGCCGGCCTCGCCGTTCGTCTTCGGAGCCCTCTCGCCCAAGGCCACCCCGGCGGCGAGCGTCCACATCGGCTACGTCTACTCCGACCTCACCTGGACGTGGCAGGCCGCCACGCACACCTGGGTCCGCTCGTACACCGATACCGGCCCCGCGACCATGGGCGAGGGCGGGGTGGTGAGCGCCGCCAACGTCATCGTCATGAGCGTCGGTATGTATCCCAGTCCGTACGTCGAGGACGCCACGGGAATTCACGAGAACCTCCTCACCCTGACCGGCTCCGGCCCGGCCCAGGTCTTCCGGGACGGCACCGTCACGACGGGAACCTGGAACCGCGCCGGCCTGTCTGAGGACACGAGATATCTCGACTCGTCGGGCAAGCCCATCGCCCTCGGCCCGGGCCAGACCTGGATCGAACTGGTACCGACAACGGTGGGGGTCACCGTCACCCCCTGACGAGCCATGCGGCTCGTCGCTCGCCCTCGACGCGTCATGCTGTGGCGGTGGTTCACACCGATGACGTCGTCGATCCCCTCGAACGAGCGAGATCCCTGGCGCCGCTGATCGCGGCGTCGACAGGCTCGATCGACGCCGACCGGCGACTCCCCGAACCGCTCGTCGCAGCGCTGAAGGCGCAGGGTCTCCTCCACCTGTTGCTGCCGCGCGCCTACGGCGGTGGCGAAGTCGCCCCGGCTCGTTTCGTCGAGGTGGTCGAAGAACTGGCCCGCCACGACGCCAGCACGGCCTGGTGCGTCGGACAGCTCGGTGTCTGTGCGATGGCGGCCGCCTACCTCACCCCCGAGAGCGCCCGCCGGGTCTTCGACGATGGACGGGGCATCCTCGCGTGGGGTTCCAACGCCTCCCCGGTCACGGCGCGCGTCGAGCCCGGCGGCTATCGCGTCAGCGGCGGCTGGTCGTTCGCCAGCGGGGGTCACCATGCGACGTGGGTCGGGGGTCACTGCGTCGTCGCCGACCCCGACGGGACCCTTCGCCACGACGCGAAGGGCCACGCGATCGGCCGAACCCTCCTGTTCCGGGCGGAGGAGGTCATCTGGGCCGACGACTGGCAGGTGCTCGGCCTCCGGGGCACCGGGAGCGACAGCTACTCGGTCGAAGAGCTCTTCGTCCCCGATGAGCTCACCCTCGATCGCGACCTCCCGTCCGGGCGGCTGATCGACGCCCCCCTCTACCGGCTGCGGACCGATCAGATGTATTCGTGTGGGTTCGCAGGCGTCGCCCTCGGCGTGGCCCGCGCCATGCTCGACGCGCTCGTCCAGCTCGCCGCCCGGAAGACCCCGCGGGGCTTCCGCAACACCTTGGGCGAGAGCCCCGTCGTGCAAAGCGAGATTGCCCAGCTCGAGGCGACGCTCCGCTCGAGCCGGCACTTCCTCTACGGCACCCTGGCCGAGGTCTGGTCGGCCGCCAATTCCGGGGAGCTGTCGATGACCGACCGGATCGGGGTGCGCCTGGCGGCCACCCACTGCATCGACCAGGCGCGCCACGTCGCCAACGCCACCTACCACTTCGCCGGCAGCAACGCGGTCCGCGCGAACGGCCCCTTCGAGCGCCGGTTCCGTGACCTGAATTCGATCGCTCAGCAGATGCAGGGCCGGTGGAGCCACTACGAGACCGTCGGCCGGTACCTGCTCGGCGCGGAGATCGAGCCCCAGTTTCTCTGAACCGGCCGGCAGGGCACAGTTGGGGATGACATGATGCTTCGATTACTTTGATGTACCGGTGGATATGACCAGGAACTCTCGCCGACACCCAATCCGTCGCGGCCGGCGCCTCCCTCTGACCGCCCTCGCCGCGTCGGGGCTGATCGTCGCAAGCCTGATGCTGACCGGATGTCTGGGCGGGGGCGGGTCGCAGGTCGGGGCCGGAACGGGCCAGACGAACCATCAGACCGCCGGTTCGCTCACGGTTCCACCCGACTCGCCGGCCACCACCGTCGCCTCGCACGCAGACGCCGGCACCACGAGCGTCCCGAGCGAGACCCGACCCACCTCCCCCGGGACGTTCGGGACGATCTCCCCGCCCGTCACGACGGTGCCTCCGCGGCCCTCCACGACCAGGCGGGTCCCTCGTACGGCGCCTCCCACCACGACTCCGCCGCCTCCGGCGCCACCGGGCAGCCCGGTCATCGCCGCCGTGACCCCGAGCTCGGGGCGGCCCGGACAGGTGGTCACCCTCACCGGCACCGGCCTGTTCAGCAGCAACGGGCTGATCACGGTCCTCTTCGGCGGGGTCGCCGCCGGGGTCTCGTGCTCGACCACGACCGCCTGTCAGGCCACGGTGCCCAATCGACCGACCCCGGGCCCGGTCCCCGTGACGATCACGACAACCGGCGGCACCTCGAGGCCGGTGACGTTCACGTACGTCTGATCTGCCGGGAGCCGAAACCGACAGCCTCCCCGGCGGCTATCCCCTAAACTGATCTGGCTGCTAGGGCCAACGGCGTCCCAATAGGCAGGCTGCCACATCGACACCCGGCCGAAGGACCCGACCATGTCTCCTCCCTCCATGTCTCCACGCCCAGAGCACACTCCCGGCAGTAGGCAATCCGCGCCAGCCGGGCAGGGTCTCTACCAGTCGCGCTTCGAGCACGATGCCTGCGGCGTCGCGTTCGTGGTCGACATGCACGGGCGCAAGAGCCACAACATGGTCCGTCTCGGGCTCGAAGCCCTGTGCAACATGGAGCACCGCGGTGCATCGGGCGCCGAGGTCAATTCCGGCGACGGCGCCGGGATCCTGATCCAGGTCCCCGACGCGTTCTTCCGCCAGGCCGTCGACTTCGAGCTTCCCCCCGAGCGCACGTACGCCACCGGGATCGCCTTCCTCCCGGCCGACCCGGGGGAGGCGCAGGCCGCCCGACGCGACATCGAGAAGCTGGTGGCGGACGAGGGTCTCCATCTCCTCGGCTGGCGCGACGTTCCCCACGACCCCTCGGCGCTCGGCCCGACCGCCCGATCGGTGATGCCGTCGTTCTGGCAGCTGTTCGTGACCAGGCTGCCGATCACACCAACGACAGTCGCCGCCGACGACGGGCCGGACGGCCTCGACCTCGAGCGCCGGGCGTGGATCCTGCGCAAGCGGATCGAGCACTCGATCGACGGGGTCTACCTGCCCTCACTGTCGGGCCGGACGTTCGTCTACAAGGGGATGCTGACCGCCCCACAGATGGACGGCTTCTGGCCCGACCTGGACGACGTGCGGGTGATCTCGGCCCTGGCCCTGGTCCACTCCCGCTTCTCGACCAACACGTTCCCCTCCTGGCCGCTTGCGCACCCGTACCGGTTCGTGGCGCACAACGGCGAGATCAACACCGTGCAGGGCAACCGCAACTGGATGCGCGCCCGGGAGACGCTGCTGCAGAGTGACCTCATCCCCGGGGACATCGAGCGGCTGTTCCCGATCGCCACCCCCGGCGCCAGCGACTCGGCCACGTTCGACGAGGTGGTGGAGCTGTTGCACCTCGGTGGGCGCTCCCTCCCCCACTCCGTGCTGATGATGATCCCCGAGGCGTGGGAGAACCACGAGTCGATGGACCCGGCGCGGCGCGCCTTCTACCAGTACCACGCGGCGTTGATGGAGCCGTGGGACGGGCCGGCGTCGATCTCGTTCACCGACGGCACCCTGATCGGCGCCGTGCTTGACCGCAACGGCCTGCGCCCCGCGCGCTACTGGGTCACCGACGACGGGCTCGTCGTCATGGCCTCCGAGGTCGGCGTGCTCCCGATCGAGCCGGCCAGGGTGGTCGAGCGCGGCCGCCTCCAGCCGGGGCGCATGTTCCTCGTCGACACCGCCCTCGGCCGGATCGTCTCCGACGAGGAGATCAAGTCCTCGCTCGCGGCCGAGCACCCCTACGCCGAGTGGCTCGCCGCCCAGCAGGTCCACTTCGACGACCTGCCCCACCGCTTCACCCTGACGCCCCAGCACGGCTCGGTCGTGGCTCACCAGCGGCTCTTCGGCTACACCGCCGAGGACCTGAAGATCCTCATGGCGCCGATGGCTGCTACCGGCGCCGAGCCGATCGGGTCGATGGGGAGCGACACCCCGCTGGCGGTGCTGTCGGAGCGGCCCCGCATGCTCTACGACTACTTTGCCCAACTCTTTGCGCAGGTGACGAACCCGCCGCTGGACGCGATCCGCGAGGAGCTCGTGACCTCCCTCGGCGGCACGCTCGGTCCGGAGGGCAACCTCCTCGACCCCGAGCCCGAGAGCTGCCGGCAGATCGTCCTGCCACAGCCGATCCTGACCAACGAGGAGCTCGCCAAGCTCCTCTACATCAACGAGGACGACACCCAGCCGGGCTGGCGAACCTTCGCCATCGACGGGCTGTTCCGGGTCCACCATCCCGACGGTCCGGGAGCGGCGCTGCAAGAGGCGATCGACGAGGTGTGCGCAGAGGTCGACCGCGACATCGCCCAGGGGGCGAAGATCGTGGTCCTCTCCGACCGCCACTCCTCGGCCGAGCTGGCGCCCATTCCCGCCCTGTTGCTGGTGAGCGCCGTGCACCATCACCTGATCGCCGAGCGCACCCGGACCCGGGTCGGCCTGATCATCGAGACCGGCGAGGCCCGTGAGGTGCACCACATGGCCCTCCTGATCGGGTACGGCGCAGCGGCGATCAACCCCTATTTGGCCCTCGACACGATCGAGGACCTGATCTCCGACGGGGTCGTCGTCGGGGTGACACCCCGCCACGGTGTCCGCAGCTTCGTCAAGGGCACGGCCAAGAGCGTGCTCAAGATCATGTCGAAGATGGGGATCTCCACCGTCGCCTCCTACACCGGCGCCCAGGTGTTCGAGGCGATCGGTCTGTCGCCCGAACTGATCGACGCCTACTTCACCGGGACCGTGAGCCGGATCGGCGGGATCGACCTGGAGGAGATCGCCCGCGAGGTCCTGACGCGCCACGCGACGGCCTGGCCCGACCGGCCGGCCGAGCTCGCCTACCGGGACCTGCCCGTCGGCGGCGAGTACCAGTGGCGGCGGGAGGGTGAGTACCACCTGTTCAACCCGACCACCGTGCACAAGCTGCAGCACGCCACCCGGACGAAGCGTTACAAGATCTTCAAGGAATACACGACGGCCGTCGACCGCCAGGCCGGTCATCTGGCCACGCTGCGGGGCCTCATGCGGGTCCGGAATGCGGCCGAGATCGGACGCGAGCCGGTCCCGATCTCCGAAGTCGAACCCGTCTCCGAGATCGTCAAACGGTTCAATACCGGCGCTATGTCCTACGGCTCGATCTCCGCCGAGGCGCACGAGACGCTGGCGATCGCCATGAACCGGCTCGGTGGGCGCAGCAACACCGGGGAGGGCGGCGAGGACGCCGAGCGGTTCACCCCTGATGCCAACGGCGATCTGCGACGCAGCGCCATCAAGCAGGTGGCGTCGGGCCGCTTCGGGGTGACCAGCGAGTATCTGGTCAACGCCGACGACCTGCAGATCAAGATCGCCCAGGGCGCCAAGCCGGGCGAAGGGGGCCAGCTGCCGGGCCACAAGGTCTACCCGTGGATCGCCAAGACCCGGCACTCCACGCCGGGGGTGGGCCTGATCTCGCCTCCCCCGCACCACGACATCTACTCGATCGAGGACATCGCCCAGCTGATCCACGACCTGAAGAACGCCAACGACCGGGCCCGGGTGCACGTGAAGCTCGTGGCCGAGGTTGGCGTCGGAACGGTCGCCGCCGGGGTGTCCAAGGCGCACGCCGACGTGGTGCTCATCTCCGGCCACGACGGTGGCACCGGTGCCTCGCCGCTCAATTCACTGAAGCACGCCGGCGTCCCCTGGGAGCTCGGCCTGGCAGAGACGCAGCAGACCCTGCGGCTCAACGGGTTGCGCGACCGCATCACCGTCCAGGTGGACGGGCAGCTGAAGACCGGACGGGACGTGGTCGTCGCCGCCCTGCTCGGCGCCGAGGAGTACGGCTTCGCCACCGCTCCGCTCGTCGTGAGCGGCTGCATCATGATGCGGGTCTGCCACCTCGACACCTGCCCGGTCGGCATCGCCACCCAGAACCCCGAGCTGCGCAAGCGCTTCACCGGCAAGCCCGAGTTCGTCGTCACCTTCTTCGAGTACATCGCCGAGGAGGTCCGCGAGCTGCTGGCGTCGCTCGGCTTCCGGTCCCTCGACGAGGTCATAGGCCACGCCGAACTCCTCGACACGGAGGCGGCGCTCGACCACTGGAAGGCCGCCGGGCTCGACCTCTCGCCGATCCTCTCCGACGCCGGCGTGGCCGACGAGGAGCCGCGGATCCGCACCGTCGCCCAGGACCACGGCCTCGACCGGGCGCTCGACGTGGCCCTGATCTCCGAAGCGGCGCCGGCGCTGGCCGACGCCCACCCGGTGCGGCTCTCGTTCCCGATCCGCAACGTCAACCGCACCGTCGGGACCATGCTCGGCACCGAGGTGACCCGCCGCTACGGGGCTGCTGGCCTGCCCGACGGCACGATCGACATCACCCTCCACGGCTCCGCCGGCCAGAGCTTCGGGGCCTTCCTGCCGCCGGGAATCACCCTGCGGCTCTTCGGTGACGCGAACGACTACGTCGGCAAGGGCCTCTCCGGTGGGAGGATCGTCGTCCGCCCACCCGAGGACGCGCCGGAGGTGTTCCGCGCCGAGGAGCACATCATCGCCGGCAACGTCATCATCTATGGCGCCACCGGCGGCGAGATCTTCCTGCGAGGCGTGGTCGGCGAGCGATTCGGGGTGCGTAACTCGGGGGCGCTGGCCGTCGTCGAGGGGGTCGGCGATCACGGCTGCGAATACATGACCGGCGGGCGCGTCGTGGTGCTCGGGCGGACCGGGCGCAACTTCGGCGCCGGCATGTCTGGTGGTGTCGCCTACGTGTGGGATCCCGAGGACACCTTCGACCGGCGGGTGAACCACGAGATGGTGGACCTCGAAGAGGTCGGGGCGGACCGTGAGTGGCTCATCGAGACCCTGCGCCGCCACCAAGCGGAG
>WQVT01000006.1 GCA_009785715.1 Acidimicrobiaceae bacterium
CACGGACCCCGATGGCACCTGCAGGTCGATGCCGTCAACGGCGGTCAACTCGCCGAAGCGCTTGGTGAGCCCGTGCGTGACGACGGCAAGGTCGGAATCCTCCATGCCCTTCTCCTTTCTGTCGCAGTAAACTTACTGTGACTATAAATATTCTGCAACTGAAATTTTGCGTGTGGGAGCGCTACGCTGGTCCCAGTGCAGAACGACCCGGTGCAGAACGACCCGGTTCAGGACGGCCCGATTCAGGACGGCCCGGTGCACGACGACGCGACCTGGCCCCCGGACGCCGACGTGCCCGGCAGGTTCGGCGAGGAATGGACCGCCGAACCCGACGGGATCGGGGGACCCCGGCTCGAGAGCCTCAGGGAGCGCAAGAAGCGCCAGACGCGTCAGCTGATCTCCGACACCGCGACCGCCCTGTTCCTCGAGCGGGGCTTCGACGACGTGCGCATCTCCGAGGTGGCGGAGGCGTGCGGCATCTCCGAGAAGACCGTCTACAACTACTTCCCGACGAAGGAATCGCTGATGCTGGACCGGGAGGAGGCCATGACGGCGGCCATCCGGCGGGCCCTCGGACCGGGGGCACCGTCCCGGATCTCCCCGATCGAGGCGGCCGTGCAGCTCATCGAGGCCGACCTGGACCGACTCGACGACGAGTGGTCGGGCGACCCGGCGCTCGATGTCACGCTCGTCCACCGATTCCACGACCTGATCGAGACCACGCCTTCGCTGCGGGCGGCGCAACGGGACATGACCGACCGGCTGGTGCAGGTGGCCGCCGAGGCCATGGCCAGCCGGGCCGGCGTGGACCCGGGCGATCCCGAGCCGCAGATCGCCGCCAACGCCATCCTCGGTCTGTGGCGGGTCCAGTTCGCAGCCATCAGACGGCTCTCGGACGGATCGATCCCGCCGTCGGCGATCAAGGAGCAGGTGATCGCCGAGGTCCGGCGCGCGGCCCGGCTGATCGACACCGGCCTTTGGTCGTTCGGGCTGGCGGTGCAGGGATCGAGCGGCCGGGATCAGCTCAAGGCGGCGGCCGACGCCGCCAACGAGGCCCGCAAGCAGGTGCTCACCGCCATCCGCCAGGCGCGGGATGCGTGGCACCAGGTCAAGGCGGAAGCCCAGGGCGGCGAGGCGGATCCCGACCCCGACACCAGGGATCTGCGCCGTCTCGCCAGGCAGGACCGCCGGGGTCGACAGCGCCGCTAGAGGGCGCGAACCAGAATCAGGTAGTTCACGCGCAGAACTGTTAGCTAAGCTATGTCAATGACCTCGTCGACCCGGCCCGACGCCGCTGCCCCCGACGCCGGATCTACGGTCGACGAGGTCACCCCTCCCTCGCTCGATGATCCCGATCCGCTGCTACTCGCCGCGGTGCGCGCCCTCGCCCGCGCGTCACGCCTGCTCGAGCGGGCATCCAGCGAGCTCAGCCTTGCCCATTACCGGGTCCTCGCCGCCATCGCCTCGGGGGATGTGCGCGCCACCCGCATCGCCGCCCGCCTGGCGGTGGGCAAGCCGGCCATCAGCGCGGCGGTGGAGTCGCTGTGCCAGCGGGGGCTGCTCGCACGCTCGGTCGTGAAGGGAGATCAGCGCGCCGCCGCCCTGCACCTGACGCCGTCGGGACGCGCCGTCCTCGACCGGGTGGAAGCCGAGATGACCCGGCAGCTGAGCGAGCTTTCGACACACATGCCCGAGCCCCGCCAGCTCTTCGAGTCGCTCGTATGGCTCGACGCCGCGATCGAGGCGGACCTCGCGGAGCGCGCCGCCACCCGCGGCGGGACCCGTTGAGCGGGGGCCCACCGCCGGTAGCCGCAGCCCCCCACCAGAGCCGCTCGCAGGGCCCACCCGCCGGCTGGGTCCGGCGCCTGTGGGGCTACATGCTCCGCCAGCGGTCGGACATGGTGCTCTCGCTCGTCGGCGCGGTCTGTGGCAGCGCCTCCCTGGCGATCGTCCCACTCGTCGAGCGTCAGATCATCGACCACGTCATCCTCCACCACAGCTCCCCCCTCGCGCCCTGGCTGATCCTCTTGATCGCCCTGGCCGCCGCCGGCTTCGCGTTCGCCCACCTCCGCCGCTATCGCGGCGGGCGGGTCGCGCTCGGCGTCCAGTACGCCCTGCGCTGCGCCATGCACGATCACCTCCAGGGCATGGACGCCGCCAACCTCGGACGGATGCCGACAGGCCAGTTGGTCGCAAGGGCCAACTCGGACGCCACCCTCGTCCAGGGGCTGCTCAACTTCTTCCCCACCATGAGCAGCAACGTCCTGCTGCTCGTCTTCTCGTTGGGCGTGATGCTGGCGCTCTCCCCGCTCCTGGCCCTCGTCAGCCTGCTCATCACGCCCGCCGTGCTGATCCTGTCCTACCGCATGCGCCGGCGGGTGTTCCCCGCCTCCTGGGACGGCCAGCAGCGGGAAGGGGACGTGATCCAGATCGTCGACGAGGACATCAACGGCGTCCGCGTGGTCAAGGCATTCGGGCAGGAACAGCGCGAGCTCGAGCGCGTGACCGAGGCGTCGGTGGCCCTCTACGGCTCCCAGATGCGGGCGGTCCGCCTCCAGGCCCGGTTCCAGCCGATGCTGCAGGCGATGCCGGCGCTCGGCCAGGTCGCCATCCTCGCCCTCGGCGGCTGGCTTGCCCTGCACCATCGCATCTCGCTCGGGACCTTCCTCGCGTTCTCGAGCTACATGACGCAGATGGTGGGTCCCGCCCAGCGCCTCGCCGGGGTACTCACGATCGGCCAGCAGGCGCGCGCCGGCGTGGAACGGATCTTCCAGCTCCTCGACCTGGCCCCCGCCATCGCCGACGCCCCCGATGCCGTGGAGCTCCCGGCGGTCCGTGGCGACATCACCTTCGCCGACATCGACTTCTCGTACGGGGAGGCGGAGGAGGGCCGGCCCGAGCTCGCGCTCGCCGGCTTCGACCTCGAGATCAAGGCCGGGGAACGGGTGGCCCTCGTGGGGCCGAGCGGGAGCGGCAAGTCGACGGCGGCGCTCCTGCTCTCGCGCTTCTACGACCCCGACCGTGGCATGGTCAGCGTCGACGGCCACGACCTGGCCGGCGTCACGCTCCACTCGCTGCGCCGTCAGATCGGGGTGGTGTTCGAAGAGAGCTTCCTCTTCTCCGAGTCGGTCCGGGCCAACATCGCCTACGGCCGACCGGACGCCGGCGACCCCGAGATCGAGGCGGCGGCCCGCATCGCCCAGGCCCATGAGTTCATCGAGGCGCTTCCCCGCGGCTACGACACGGTGGTCGGTGAACGGGGACTCAGCCTCTCGGGGGGCCAGCGCCAACGGATCGCGCTCGCCCGGGCGATCCTCACCGACCCCCGGATCCTGATCCTCGACGACGCCACCAGCGCGATCGACGCCCGGATCGAAGCGGCGATCCACGACGGCCTGCGCGACGTGATGGAAGGTCGGACCACCCTTCTCGTCGCCCATCGCCGCTCGACGCTGCACCTCGCCGATCGGATCGTCGTCGTCGAGGGCGGTCGGGTCGTGGAGACCGGGACCCACGAGGAGCTTGCCCGGGAGAGCGCCCGCTACCGCAGCCTGCTCTCCGGACTGGAGGAAGCCGATACCGATCCGGAGGCGGCAGACGGACGGATCGAGGCGCTGGCGACGATCACCGCTTCGGCCTGGGCGGCACCCCGGCCCGCGGGCGACGAGCCGGCCGGCGCCCTCCGGCTGGCGGGCGTGCGCCCCGCCAGCGTCGGCTCCGGGCTCAGGGGAGGCGGCGGGGGGCGGGGCGGCTGGCGGATGAACCTCGCGCCCACCCCGGAGCTGCTGGCCCGGGTGGCGGCGCTCCCCCCGATCCGCGACACCCCGACGATCGACCTCCGAGCAGAATCGCGCCAGGATCGCTCGTTCAGCCTGGGCAGCATCGTCCGGGAGTTCCGCCGCCCGCTGCTCGTCGGCCTGGCCCTCGTCGTCCTCGACGCGCTGGCGTCGCTGCTCGGCCCGGTCCTGATCAAGAGCGGCGTGGACAGCGGGGTGCGACAGGGATCGGAAGCCGCGCTGTTCCTCGCCTCGGGGATCTTCCTCGTCGTGACCCTCGCCGATCTGTTCAACGAGGTCGGCGAGACGTTCATCACCGGACGGGCGGCGCAGCGGATCATGCTCTCGCTCCGGATCCGGATCTGGGCCCAGCTCCAGCGCCTCTCGCTCGACTACTACGAGAACGAGATGTCCGGGCGGATCATGACCCGGATGACCACCGACGTCGACCAGTTCGAGTCCCTCATCGAAAACGGCTTGCTCTCGGCGCTGGTCTCCCTCGTCACCTTCGTCGGCGTGGGCATCGCCCTGCTCGTGCTCAACCCCACACTCGGCGCCTGGACGCTCACCGTCGTGGTGCCCCTCGCCTTCGCCACCGTCGCCTTTCGGCGCCGGGCGGCCAGCCTCTACGACCTGGCCCGCGAGCGGGTCGCCGTGGTCAACGCCGACTTCCAGGAGAGCATCGCCGGAATCCGCGAGTCGCAGGCGTTCGTCCACGAGGACGAGACCATCGCCCGCTTTCACCGGATCGGCCGCGACTACCTCGAGGCGCGGGTGGCCGCACAGCGCCTGGTGGCCACCTACTTCCCCTTCGTCCAGTTCCTCTCGGGGGTCGCCGACGCGGTCGTGCTCGGCGTGGGGGCGGGGCTGGTCGCCTCGGGGCACCTGGCACCCGGCGCGCTCATCGCCTTCATCCTCTACATCGACCTGTTCTTCTCCCCGATCCAACAGCTGTCGCAGGTCTTCGACTCCTGGCAGCAGACCCGCGTCTCGGTGAGCCGCATCTCCGACCTGATGCAGCTCGACCCGCTCACCCCGGCCGCAGCCGACCCCGAACCACTCGGCCGGCCGGAGGGTTCGATCGCCCTCGACGACGTCCACTTCACCTACCCCGCGGCGCCGGGCCAGCTGGGCGTTATTCGGCCCGAGCGGCCCCGACCCGAACGGCAGGGCCCGCGCGATCCCCGGCTGCTCCATGCCCCCGACGCGGCAGCGGTCCGGCTGCCCGAGGCGCTGCGGGGGATCGACCTCGCCGTGCGGGCCGGGGAGACGGTGGCACTCGTCGGGGAGACCGGGGCCGGCAAGTCGACGGTGATGAAGCTGGTCGCCCGTTTCTACGACCCGACCTCCGGCGCGGTCCGCCTCGACGGCCGGGACCTGCGCCGCCTCGATCTCACCGAGTTCCGCTCGTGCCTCGGCTATGTCCCACAGGAGTCGTTCCTCTTCACCGGCTCCATCCGCGACAACATCGCCTACGGGCGCCCCGAGGCGGACGACGCCGACGTGGAGGCCGCCGCCCGGGCGGTCGGCGCCCACGACTTCATCGCCGGGCTCCCCGGTGGCTACCACCACCAGCTCGCCGAGCGCGGCCGGTCGCTGTCCGCCGGCCAGCGTCAGCTGATCGCCCTGGCGCGTGCCTCGCTGGTCCACCCCGCGGTGCTGCTCCTCGACGAAGCCACCGCCAACCTGGACCTCGCCACCGAAGCCCGGGTGGCGGCCGCGATGGCGCGGGTGTCGAGCGGGCGCACCACGATCGTCATCGCCCACCGGCTCCAGACGGCCAAGGGGGCAGACCGGATCGTGGTCCTCGATCACGGGCAGGTGGTCGAGGTCGGCTCCCATGAGGAGCTGCTCACCCGTGGCGGGCGCTACGCCACGATGTGGGAGGCGTTCGAGCTCCTCGGGGCCCGGGGACACGCCGAGCGAGAACCGGCCTAGATCTGCGCCGCCCGGCGCTCCTCAGCTGAGCGGGTCAGCGGGTCAGCGGATCAGAAGATCAGCGGATCCGCGAGGTCCGGGCCTCCGGGTGCGAGGCGCGGCGGCGCACCTCCTCGGGCAGCTCCCCGGTCACGAGGTCGGCGATCGACACCCCTTCGAGCACCGAACGCAGGTTCTGCCGCAGCGCCACCCACACCGGTGCCAGGGCCTCGGCCGGCCCCTGGTAGGACACCTCGTCCGGTGGGACACCGCGCACGCTCGCCAGCGGCCCCTCCGTGGCCCGGATGATGTCCGCCACGCTGATCCGCTCGCCGGGCCGGGCCAGCCAGTATCCCCCGTCGGTGCCCCGGCGGCTGTGGAGCAGCTCACGCTGGCGCAGGCCGGTGAGGATGCCCTCGAGGAACTTCGGGGGCAGCTGCTGGGCCTCGGCCAGCACCTCACCCGTCACCGGGCCGCCTCCCCGGGCGTGCAGCTCGACCAGGGCCCGGATGGCGTAGTCGGCGCGGGCGGAGATCTGCACTCAGACCGACGGCGGCAGGTACGTCGCCCGTATGAAGGATCCGTGACTGTGCTCCAGCACCCACGCACAGCCCTTTGCCTGCTTGGGGTGATGGCCGAGGTCAACGCGGTCCTCGTCGGCCAGCGGGACCAGGACGTCGGGAATCACGTCCCCATGGGTGCAGAGGGCCACCTTCTCGTCGGCCAGCGCGCGGACGAGCGCGAGCGCCGTCGCCCCGGAGCCCTCGGCCAGGTCCTCGGTGATCTCCACGCTCAGGCCGAGCTGGCTGGCGAGCGGCTCCACGGTCTCGATGCAGCGCCGGTAGGGGCTCGCGAGCACCCGCTGCGGCGCGTAGGTCTGCAGCGCCTTCGGCAGCCCCAACGCCTGGCGACGGCCTTTGTCCGTGAGCGGTCGCGAACGGTCGTCCCCGTGCCACTCTCTCCGGCCCGCCGCTTGACCATGTCTGATGAGGATCACCGGCACGGCGCTAGTTTGCCAGGCTTGCGTACCCCTTCGCTGCCCTCGCCGGGTTCCGTGGCCGGGGTATCACTGTGCGTGAGGAACCGGTCGCCATTGTGACTG
Organism: Acidimicrobiaceae bacterium; assembly: GCA_009785715.1. Taxonomy (GTDB): domain Bacteria; phylum Actinomycetota; class Acidimicrobiia; order Acidimicrobiales; family Palsa-688; genus WQVT01. The sequence continues at coordinate 6,796 of WQVT01000006.1, forward strand.
TAGGTGGCAGGACGGGCCGGTCCGGCGACACCCGGAGCCTCGGGCTGGCGCCGTGTTGTCCTGGCCCCCTGCCGCATCGTCCGAGGCTCTACGCTGTCCGCCGACATGGCGTTGCAGAGGAGGGGCGCGGAGCGCATGGTGGTCGGGCGCTACCTGGCCCCACGTCCCGACGATGAGGATTTCCCGCCGTCGGGGATCATCCGGCGGGTGTTCCGGGAGTTCGGTCTGGCGCTGGTCGTGGGCGGGCTGATCGTCCTGCTCTTCATCGGCTACCAGTTACTCGGCACCAGCCTGACCGAGCGGCACAAGCAGACGCAGCTGCAGAGCGAGTTCAACCACTCCGTCGCGCTCCAGGCCGCCAGCGCGACCACCACGACGCTGCCCACCACCACCGTGCCGGCCACGACCGTGCCCGCCGCCACGGCCACGACCGCACCGGGAAGCCCCGCCACCACGGCACCACCGAGCCCCGCCACGACGGCACCGGCGAGCGCCGCCACCACCGCGCCGGCGAGCGCGACCACGGTCGCCGGTGCTCCTCCCACGACCGCCGCCGGCGCTCTTCCCTCAACCGCCGCCGGCGGTGTGGACAATCCGACGGTCGGCGTGGCATCCGCCGAGGCATCGATCCCGACGGGCCAGGCCGTCGACCATCTGCAGATCCCCGCCATCGGCGTCGACAAGTACGTGGTGCAGGGGGTCAGCGAATCGGACCTGATGAAGGGGCCGGGCCACTACCCCCAGACCGTCTTCCCGGGACAGGTCGGCAACGCCGCCATCGCCGGCCACCGCACCACCTACGGCGCACCCTTCTTCCGCCTCAACGGCCTGAAGACCGGTGACCGGATCATCGTCACCGACATCTCCGACCACCGCTACACCTACCTGGTGAAGTCCATCAAGGTGGTCGCCCCGAGCGACGTGGCGGTCTTGAACCCGACCAGGACGGCGCAGCTCACCCTCACCACCTGCAATCCCCGCTTCTCCCTGACCAGCAGGCTCGTCGTGGTTGCCGATATCTCCGTTCCGAAGAAGCACGTCGCCAAGACGGCGACGGCCGCCACCCCGACGACGACCACCACGCTGCCGGTCCCGGCGCCGGTGCCCTCTTCCCACCTGGCGGTGTCCAGCCTGGGGACCGGCGACAGGTCGGCCCGGAAGCCGGCCCTCATCTACGGTGGCGCGCTGGTTCTCCTCTGGATCCTGACGAGGGTGGCGGTCATCCACACGCGCCGCTGGAAGCGGAACTTCGCCTACCTGATCGGCGTCGGCGGGTGCCTGGTCGTGCTGTGGTTCGCCTTCGAGAACGTGGTCAGGCTCCTCCCACCCAACCTCTGACGCCACGATCAGGCGCTGCTCGGCGTCGCCCCTCGTTCGGCCTGCCGGATCAGGGCGGGGGTCAGCGCCTCCATCGTCGCCACCACCGGGTCGAGGCCGGGGCGGGCGGTGATGACACGGACCACGGTCTCGTCGAGCCCCTCGCTCAGCTGGGCGTACCTGGCGGCGGCGCCCGACGCCGGCCCGTAGTACCCCACTGCGTGGAGCATCTCGTCGGGGGTCGCCGCCACGAGCTCGTCCATCGTCGCCCCCCGCTCCCGACGCGCCTCGAGGTCGGAGAGCACCTCGTCGTAGCCCATCTGGGCGAAGAGGCCCCGGTAGCCGGCCTGGTTGGGCGTGCCCGGACGGCCCATGGCGTAGGAGAGCACCTGCTCGCCGAAGGCCCGCCGGGCCGCCTCCACGTCGTCGTCCACGCACACCCGGATGTACATGGTGACGGTCACCTCGCCGGGGTCACGGCCCGCCTTGGCCGCCCCGTTGGCGACCAGCCGGCGGCTCTCGGCGATCCGTTCGGGGGTCGCCCAGTTCAACAGGACGCCGTCCGCCACCTCGCCGGCCAGCGTCACCATCTGCGGCCCGAGGGCGCCGAGGTAGACGGGACAGGCCGGCAGATCCTTGACACCCAGGTTGACCCGCTCGAGCGTGACCGCCGGGCCGTGGTGGGTCACCGTCTCCCCGGCGAGGAGGCGGCCGACCGTGTCGACGTAGTCGCGCATCACGGCGATCGGCCGGTTCGGCAGGCCCACCGAGGACCAGAAGCCCGGCCCGTACCCCCCCGTGCCGAGCCCGACGACGAAGCGGCCCTCAGAGCACAGGGCCACCGTGGCGGCCTGGGCCGCGAGCGAGCGCGCCGTCCACATCCGGGCCACCGGCACCACGGAGATCCCGGTGCGCAGCGACGTGTCGAGCGACCAGGCGGTGCAGACGTGGAAGGCGTCCGGCACGCCGCCGGCGGGTGTCCACGCGCTCTCGAAGCCGAGTGCCTCGGCCGCCCGGGCCGCTTCACGCAGGTCCCCGAAGGAGAGTCGCAGCCTGCTGTCGAGTCCTACGCCGACGATCATGGCCCCATCATGCCGGGTCGGCATTCAAGGTGTGGGCAAAGGATCGTCAGACGAGGAGGCCGTCGCGCTCCAGTTCCGCCAGTCGGTCGAGCACCGGGCGATCGTGTTCATAGGACAGTTGGGCAATCGCCTCGGGCAGCGTGAACCACCGGGCAAGGTCGACCTCGTGGTCGCCGCCGGCCAGGCCCGAGTGGACCGTCATCGCCCAGTAGCGAACGACCTTGGTTTGCCCGTATCGGTCCTCGTAGGTCACGCTCGGGAGCTCGGGACCGAGGCGCACCCTGACGGTGGCCTCCTCGGCGACCTCCCGGACGGCCGCCTCCTCGGAGGACTCCCCCGGGTCGAGCTTGCCCTTCGGGAGGCTCCAGTCGTCGTACTTGGGCCGGTGCACGAGGATCACCTCGAGCCCGTCCTCGCCCCGCCGCCAGACGGCTCCACCGGCGGCGCGCACCACGCCCGGCTGCGTTCCTTTCGGCGTTCGGGCCGCGGTCATTCCGTTTCCGGGATCGGCTCGGGCACCTCGACTCTGCTGTGCGCCTCGGCCCGCGCCTGGAACCAGTTGTGGGCGTTGATGCCGGTTCGCTCCCCGACCCGCTGCCAGCTGCCGTCTCCGGCGAGCGACCAGGCCAGCTGGTCGTCCGCGAGGCATACCTCGAGCATCTCCTTCAGACGGGCCGCCAGGGCAGGCTCGGTCATCCGGACGACGGCCTCGACCCGCCGGTCGAGGTTCCGTTCCATCATGTCGGCCGAACCCATCAGCACCTCCCCTCCCTCGGGAAGGGTCAGCGGAATGGGAGGGAGGTCCCCCAGCGCCTCGGTCGCGCGCCCGGGTGCTCCGTCCGCCGGCGCGCTGCCGCAGCCGAAGTAGTAGATGCGCGAGTGTTCGAGCCAGCGGCCCACCAGGCTCCGGACCCGGATGTTTTCGCTCAGGCCGGGCACGCCCGGACGGAGGCAGCAGATGGCGCGGGTGATCAGATCTATCTGCACGCCGGCAGCCGACGCCTCGTAGAGCGCGTCGATGATCTCCTGATCCACCAGGTTGTTCAGCTTCCAGACGATCCGGCCCCGCTCGCCGAGGGCGGTCTCCGCCGCGATCAGCTCCAGCATCCGGGGCCGCAGGGCCCCGGGTGCCACGAGCAGCTCCCGGTAGTCGACCCGCCGGCTGTAGCCGGTCAGATAGTTGAACAGGTCGGTGAGATCGGACCCGAGCGCCGGAGATGCGGTGAGCAAGCCGAGGTCCTCGTAGAGCTGGGCCGTCGTGGAGTTGTAGTTCCCGGTGCCGATATGGCAGTAGCGGCGGATGCCGTCGCCCTCCTGGCGAACGACGAGCAGCGTCTTCGAGTGGGTCTTCAGGCCGACCAGCCCGTAGACCACGTGGACGCCGGCCTGCTCGAGCTGGCGTGCCCAGCCGATGTTGGCCGCTTCGTCGCCCCGCGCCTTCAGCTCCACGAGCGCCGCCACCTGCTTGCCCGCCTCGGCGGCATGGATCAGCGAGCGGATGATCGGGCTGTCCCCGGAGGTCCGGTAGAGCGTCTGCTTGATCGCCAGCACATCGGGGTCGCGAGCGGCGGCGTCCACGAACTGCTCGACGGTGCAGGCGAAGCTGTCGTAGGGGTGGTGAAGCAGGACGTCGCCAGAGCGGATGGCCCCGAAGACGTCGAGGGGCTCCTCCTCTGAAGAGAGGAAAGAGGGTGGGGCGACCGGCACAAACGGCGGGTCCTTGAGCTCCGGACGGTCGAGGCCGTAGGCGCCCCACAGACCGGCCAGCTCGAGCGGTCCCCGTACCTCGTAGAGGTCCGCCGGCGTCAGCTCCAGCTCACGGATGAGCAACGTCCGCAGCTCGTCGGTCATCGTCGGTTCCACCTCGAGCCGCACGGCGCGCCCGAAACGCCGGCGCCGAAGCTCCATCTCGACGGCGAGCAGGAGGTCGTCGGCTTCCTCTTCCTGGAGGGTGAGGTCGGCGTTGCGCGTGACCCGGAACACGTGGTGGCTCTCGATCTCCATCCCGGGGAACAGCGCACCGAGATGGGCGGCGATCACCTCCTCCAGGGGCACGAAGCGCTCGCCGTCGGGCATGACCAGGAACCCCGGCAGCAGGGGTGGGACCTTCAGGCGGGCGAAACGACGGTCGCCCCTGGCGGGGTCGCGCACGATGACCGCCAGGTTCAGCGAGAGGTTCGAGATGTAGGGGAACGGGTGTCCGGGGTCGACCGCGAGGGGGGTGAGCACCGGGAAGATGCGCTCGGTGTAGACCCCCTTCAGCCATTCCCGGTCCTCGTCGCCCAGCGTGTCGACCCGGGCCAGCCGGATGCCGGCGTCGGCGAGGGCGGGGACGATCTCGCCGAGGAACAACCGCTCCCGCCGCGCCATCAGCTCGCTGACCTCGGTGTGAATGGCCGCGAGCTGGCCCGAGACGGACAGGCCGTCCTTCGTCACGCCGGCGAGGCCGGCTGCCAACTGGTCCTTGAGGCCGGCGACGCGCACCTGGAAGAACTCGTCCATGTTCGACGTGAAGATCGCCAGGTATTTGGCGCGCTCGAGCAGAGGTTGGGACGCCGACTCGGCGAGGGCCAGCACCCGGCGGTTGAAGTCGAGTGCCGACAACTCCCGGTTGATGTAGCGCTGCGCCCCTTCCGGGACCGCCTCGGCGGCGGTGGCCGCCACGGGGACCGGTAGGGGCGGGGGCGCGGTCTCGGTCGGGACGGTGAATGGCTCCGGGGTGAAAGGCTCCGTGCTGAGCGGGGGCGCGGGGAGATGCCCGTTCACCTCGCCGATATCCCGGAGCGCGCCAGCATTCACGGTGGCCCGGCCATTGAGTCCGGTTACCTGACCGTTGTGGCCGTGCTCCAGGGACGGAGCGGTGCCGCCCGGACGGCCGAGTAGGACCCGGCCGAGACGCCGGAAGAAGCCGGCGGATCCGGACCCACTGTCCTGGCGAGTCACGCTCATGGTCTGCCTTCCCGTCCCCGCGCCGCGACCCCGATCCGGGCCGCGCTCAGCTCTCTTCTTCCTCGGGGAGGCCGAGGTCCCAGTCGAGAACCAGGTTTTCGCGCTCGGCATCCCGAACCACCCGCTCCCGGTTGCGCCGGAACTGCGGGTCGTGTGGCGGGAGCAGGAGGAGCCGGGCGAGGGCCCGTTGCCGGAACTGCTCGATCACGTTGCGGTCTCCGAAGTCGGAGTCGATCCGCCAGTGCGGCGCCACGGGACCGAGGTAGACGACGCGTACGTGACCTCTCGGGGGTGCCTGCTCGTCGGGGATCTGCTGCTGCGACATGGTGGGCCATGATACGTCTCCTGTGTCCGCCGAAGGCGGTTCCCCGGTGCTCGACTCCCTCCCCGCGGGCCTCCCGGAGGCGCCGGCAGGCAGGAGCGTGTGTCAAGCCCTGGAGGAATCCGTCGGCGAAGCCTCGGCGGCGGCGATTCCCTGCCGCTGGCGCAGCCGGTCCGCCGCCGCAATGACGGCCCGCAGGGACGCGTCGAGGATGCTCGAGTCCATGCCCACCCCCCAGGTCGGCGCGCCGTCCGGCCCGGCCGCCTCGACGTAGGCGACGGCGGACGCCTCGCTGCCCGCGGTCAGGGCGTGCTCGGAATAGTCGAGCACCGACACCTCGAGGCCGAGCTCGGCCCGGATCCCGTTGACGAGGGCGTTCAAGGGACCGTTGCCCTGCCCCGACAGCGTCCGGTGGTGACCGTCCACCAGGACCTGGGCGGTCACCCGCGTGACACTTTCCCCAACTTCTGAGCCGGCGGAGACCTCGCTGGAGATCAGGCGGATGCCCGCGTCGTCGGGCAGATACGTGCGGGTGAACACGTCCCAGAGCTCGCCCGGGCGGATCTCCGTGCCGGATGCCTCGGTGACCGCCTGGACGGTCTTCGAGAACTCGATCTGCAGCTTGCGCGGGAGGTCGAGGCCGTGCTCGGTGTCCATGAGGTAGGCCACTCCCCCCTTGCCGCTCTGGGAGTTGACCCGGATGATCGCCTCGTAGGTCCGGCCCACGTGCTTCGGGTCGATCGGAAGGTACGGCACCTCCCAGGTCTCGTAGTCTCCGCCTTCCGAGTCACGGTCGAGGGCGGCCATGCCCTTCTTGATGGCGTCCTGGTGGGAGCCGGAGAAGGCGGTGTAGACGAGGTCGCCGACGTAGGGATGGCGAGGATGGACCGGCAGCCGGTTGCAGTACTCGGCCGTGTGACGCAGATGGTCGATGTCGGTGATGTCGAGCTCGGGGTCGATCCCCTGCGAGAAGAGGTTCATCGCCAGGGTGACGACATCGACGTTCCCCGTCCGCTCGCCGTTGCCGAACAGCGTGCCTTCCACCCGGTCGGCGCCCGCCAGCACCGCGAGCTCGGCGGCGGCCACCGCCGTCCCCCGGTCGTTGTGGGGGTGCAGGGAGAGCACGATGTGGTCACGGTCGCGAATGGTCCGGCCGAACCACTCGATCACGTCCGCGTAGAGATTCGGGCCGTACATCTCGACCGTGTTGGGCAGGTTGAGGATGATCGGGTTCTGGACGGTCGGCTCAATGCAGTCCATCACCGCCTCACAGATCTCCACCGCAAACTCGGGCTCGGTCCCGGTGAAGCTTTCGGGTGAGTATTCGTAACTCACCTGCGTGCCCGGCACCGACTCCTCCATCTTTTTGATGAGCGTCGCCGCCGTCGTGGCGATCTCGATGATGCCCCCGCGGTCCTGGCCGAAGACAACCCGGCGCTGGAGGGTCGAGGTGGAGTTGTAGAAGTGGACGATTGCGTTGGCGGATCCGGCTATCGCCTCGTAGGTTCGCTCGATCAACTCCGGGCGGCACTGGACCAGGACCTGGATTGCGACGTCGTCGGGGATCCGGTCCTCTTCGATGATCTGGCGGATGAAATCGAAATCCGGCTGCGATGCCGCGGGAAAGCCGACCTCGATCTCCTTGAATCCCATCCCGACGAGGACTTCGAAGAACTTGAGCTTGCGTGCCGGGTCCATTGGGTCGATCAGCGCCTGATTCCCGTCGCGCAGATCGACACTGCACCAGGTGGGCGCCTTTGTCTGCCGGCGATCCGGCCACGTCCGGTCGGGCAGTTCGAGGGGCACATAGGCCCGGTACTTCTGGAACGGCATGTCACACGGCGTGGGGTAGGCGTAGGCCATCAGGCGACCTTTCTCGGGTGAAACCTGTAAGGGGGGTGAGAGTCATGTGGGCATTGGTGGATTGTCGAGAGGGCTATCCGTGAGCGGTCGGATGACCCCGGAGGGCGGTCAAGCCGCCGCTGGGGCAAAGAAAAACCTCCCGGCCCGGCGGGCGCAGGAGGTTCGGCGAGCACCGAGATGTGGTGCTCGCCTACACGAGAAGAAGGAGGCGGGTCGACGGACGCATGGGCCACATGATCCCTGCTCGGAGGCCGTTTTGTCAAGCAGGGCAAAATTGGGTCTATCTTTTTGCCGGACCGTGCTGTACAGTCGTCCTCCTAGCAAAATGCGCTTGCGCGCACGCCGGGAACTCCCCGAGGCGACGGGGAACCAGAAGTACCGGGACCGGCGGGTCGAATTCTTAGACAGCATTCAGCATGGGTGGGAACTACATCCAGGTGTTGGGTGTCTACGTATCAAGGTCTGATGGAGGAAGTGATGGATAACGCATGGATGGCCGAGGGGAAGTGTCGGGACCTCCCCCCGGAGACCTTTTTTCCCAGTGATGGCGTCGGGGTTGAGCTTGCCCGGCGCATCTGCGCCGACTGCCCGGTGAAGGCACCGTGCCTCGAGTACGCGTTGTACAACCGGATCGAGCACGGCGTCTGGGGTGGCGCCAGCGAGCGTGAGCGCCGGCGCATCGCCAGGCGGCGCCGCGCGGGTGCCCGACTCGGCGCCGAATAGCTCGTTTCTACGTCGTCTCGGGTCGGGGGCGGGCCTGGGCCCGAGACGTGACAGCGGACTTGGCGGCGGACGGCGGACGGCGGACTTATCGCGGCGGAATAGTCGTGGACCGGGGCCCCGTGCGAGGCCCGGGTGGCGCTATTGGCCGCCCTGCTGCTGGCGCTGGTCGAGGAGGTTCGAAAGCTCCTCGCGAAGCTCGCCCCGGCTGATCACGAGCTTGTCGTCCTCAGCGCCGGCGGGGGTTGCGGAAGGAGCGGCGGGGGCCGCCGCGGGGGCGGGCCCGATCGCGGCCTGATTGGCCGCCGCCTGATTGGTCGCCGCCTGCTTGGCGGCGTCGGCGGCAGCGGCCTCGTCGTCCGCCTCCTTCTGAGCCTTGCGGAACTCACGGCCGGCGGATCCCAGGTTCTTGGCCAGCTTCGGGAGCTGACTGCCTCCGAACAGCACGACCAGAGCGATGATCAGTACGTAGACCCCGTCGGTCCCGAAGATGTTCGCAGTCATGGGGCGTACGCTACTCCCCCGCACCGCGATGGGACATCCGGTCGCCAAAAAGGTGCTTCTGCGTCACCGGTGCGTCAGCTCACGCTGAGGTCCGGTGGCGATTTGTGCGCGATTTCCGTTCATGTGCTCGATCGCCGTCCATGTGCGCGCTGACAGGTCAGATGGCGTCAGTTCCCGCGCACATTGCCGGGAATCGAGCACATGGGCAGGAATCGCTCACAACCCGGGGTCGCCCCGCCCCCGCCGACCCGCCGGCCAGCGCCCCGCCGGCCGCCAGCCGGCGCCCCGTCCCGCCCCGCCACCCCAGGCACCGACGCACCAGGCTCCGCGCCCCTCAGCCGGAATTGAGGCAGGATGCCTTGGTGCTGGAGTGCGTGGTGAACGTCAGCGAGGGGCGTGATCTCACCATCCTGAGGACCATCGCGGCCGCCGCCGGCAACCGCCTGGTCGACCTCCACCGCGACCCCGATCACCATCGTTCGGTGTTCACCCTGGCGGGGGAGGACGACGCGGTGGAGGAGGCCGCCCGTGACCTCGCCACGGCGGTCGTCCGCAGCGTGGACATCACCAGCCACGTGGGGGCGCATCCGCGCATCGGGGCGCTCGACGTCGTGCCGTTCGTTGCGCTGGTCGGCCAGCCGCTCGGCGACGGACCCCTGAAGCGATCGCTCGAGGCCCGCGACCGGTTCGCCGACTGGGCGGGCAGCCACCTCGATCTCCCCTGCTTCTGCTACGGGCCGGAGCAGTCCCTGCCCGAGGTCCGGCGGGGTGCGTGGCGGGACATCCAGCCCAACCGTGGGCCGATGGAGCCCCATCCGACGGCGGGCGCGGCGGCGGTCGGCGCCCGGCGGGTGCTGGTGGCGTACAACCTGTGGCTCGCCGAACCGGACCTGGCGCTCGCCCGGCGAACCGCCAGCGAGATCCGCGGGCCCGATCTGAGGACGCTCGGCCTGGCCCTTGGGCCGGAAGTGCAGGTGTCGTGCAACCTGATCGCCCCGTGGGCGCTGGGGCCGGCGGAGGCGTACGACGCCGTGGCCGCAAGGGCGATCGTCGACCACGCCGAGCTGGTGGGCCTCGTGCCGCGCTCGATCGTCGACGCCACGCCGGAGCACCGCTGGAAGCAACTCGACCTGGACCCGTCGCGGACTATCGAGGCTCGTCTGGAACGACCCCCGACGCTGGCGGAACTGGGCCTCTGAGCGGGGATTCTTCCCTTCAGGCGATGAGCCCGCGCGCCTGCCGGCGCTCGATGTTGCGGCGCCGGCGGATCCGCCGGCGTTCACGCTCCGACAGCCCGCCCCAGATCCCGAACTTTTCGCCGTTTTCGAGGGCGAACTCCAGGCACTCCTCACGGACGACGCAGCCCCGGCAGACCTCCTTCGCCTCCCGGGTCGACGACCCCCGTTCCGGGAAGAAGAGATCGGGATCGACCCCCATACAGTTCGCCTGACGCCTCCACGCGGTTTGTTCCGGCGAGAGGATCAGGTTCAGAAGTTCGCTCACGGCTGGCTCCCCTCGTTCATCAACGCCATCCGCCTTTGTGTCTCACGCTGGGCCATTGCTGGCCTGCCACGGTTGCAACCTGCATCCGTGTAACTACATCAATGTGATCTTCGTACGAATGAGCGGGGGACGCAAGGAGTAATCCACGATTTCCTGACGGAAATCTGCTACGCGGGCGCGGCCGCGCGCCCGCAACAACGGCCGATCCGATGGGCTGTTGTGCCGCTGTGCCTAGACGGGGACGCCCACGCGGAGCTGGCGGAGCGCGTCTTCGGCGTCCTCCGTCACGAGGGCGATGACCTCGTCGCCGGCGTCGAGACGGGTGTCCCCGCGGGGGACCACGACCCTGCGTTCGCGGATGATGGCCACGATGCTGGCGTCGCGGGGCACGCCCAGCTCGGCGATGGACCTGCCGAGGGCGGGCGTGTCCTCGGCGAGGGTCACCTCGACCAGCTGAGCCTGGCCCTCCGCGAAGTGCAGGAGTCGCACCAGCGTGCCGACCGACACCGCCTCCTCGACCAACGAGGTCATCAGGTGGGGCGTGGAGACCGACACGTCGACCCCCCAGGTCTCGTTGAACAGCCACCGGTTCTTCGGGTGGTTGACCCGCGCGATCACCCTGGGGACGCCGAATTCCTGCTTGGCCAGGAGGGAGATGACGAGGTTGTCCTCGTCGTCCCCGGTCGCGGCGACCACCACGTCGGTGTCGGCCAGGCCGGCGTCGGCGAGGGTGCGCGGCTCGCAGGCATCGCCGGCGAACCAACGGCAGGCCATCGTCGGCTGCAGCCGCTCGACGAGGGAGAGGTCGGACTCGATGATCAACACCTCGTGGCCGGCCTCGCAGAGGTCCTGGGCCACGGAGGCCCCGACGTTGCCGGCGCCGGCGATCGCCACCTTCATGACCTGCCCCTCACGATCGACACCGCCACGATCGAAACCGCCACGATCGAAACCCTCATCATCGACCTCTAGTAGAACTCGACACCGTGCGTCGATCGGGCTCCTCGACCCCCGGCCGCAGCCGCTTCTCGAGGTCGGCGAGGGCGTCACGGTGGACGCCGAAGGTCACGACGTCGCCCTCCTGCCCGACCAGGTCTCCCGACACGAGCTTGGCGTGGCCGCCGCGGGTCAGGAGCATCGGCCGGAACCGCTCGCCGTCGGCGAGCTCGGCGAGGGAGCGGCCGGCGAAGCTGTCGGGCAGGCGGCGCTCGACCAGGCTCACCTCTCCCGTGGCGTCGGTCCAGTCCGTGACCGATTCGTCGGGGAGGAGCCGGCGGACCACCTGGTCGACGGTCCAGCTGACGGTGGCCACCGTCGGTATCCCGAGCCGTTGGTAGATGAGCGCACGGCGTGGGTCGTAGATGCGGGCCACGACGTTCGGGACCTCGAAGGTCTCCCGGCAGATGCGGGCGCAGAGGATGTTGGTGTTGTCGCCACTCGTGACCGCGGCGACCGCATTGGCCTCTCCCACGCCGGCTCGCACGAGGTCGTCCCGGTCTATCCCGTAGCCGACGACGGTACGCCCACCCCAATCCAGGGGCAGCCGGCGGAACGCGGCCCGGTTCTTGTCGAGGATGACGGTGTCGTGGCCCTCCTGCACCAGACGGACGGCGAGCTCAGAACCGACCCGGCCACAGCCCACGACGATCACACGCATAGTGCGCCAGCGTGACACAAAAAGGCCGGATATCGGCAACCGCCACCCCGCCCCCGCCCCATCGCCGCCCCTCAGGCGCTTCGGCGCCCGCGGTGGCGGGTCCGTTTCTGGTCCAGGAAGTCGACGAGGACGTAGTCCCCGAGCGTCTCGGGGGTGGTGAAGAACGCCCGGCCCCGGTTCAACTGGGTCAGCTTCTCCACGAAGTCCCGGAGATATCCCGTGGCATCGAGCATGAAGGTGTTGATGCGGATGTCCTCCCGCGTGCAACGGGCGACCTGGGCCAGCGTCAGGCGCACGGTCTCCGCCGTCGGCGGATACGAGAAGTAGGGGCTTCCGTCCGGGAGGATGTGGGCGGTCGGCTCACCGTCGGTGATCATGATCACCTGCTTGGTGCCGCCTTGGCGGGCCAGCATCCGGCGGGCCACCATGAGCGCGTGCTCGATGTTGGTCCCGAACGTGTAGTCCCAGGACACCTCGGGGAGTTGCTCGGGCCGTAGCTCCCTGGCGGTCTGGCCGAATCCGACCAGGCCCAGGAAATCCCTCGGGAACTGAGTCGTGATCAGGGAGTGCATCGCCATCGCCACCTTCTTGGCGGCCAGGAAGTTCCCCCTCATCTCCATCGACAGCGAGAGGTCGACCATCAGCACCGTCGACGTCCGGGTCAGGCTCTCGGTGCGGTCCACCTCGAAGTCGTCGGGGGTGAGGCGCACCGGAGTGCCGGCCCCGACCCGGGCGATGGCGTTGCGCACGGTGCGTTCGATCGACAGGTTGAAGGGTCGCCCCACTCGTACTGTTTGGTCTCGTAGGTCCGCTCGTGACCGATGCCGACCTGGTCGGCGAGGTGGCGACCCATCTTCTCGCGGACGAGGCG